>JBIKHX010000102.1:0-6866 GCA_044361945.1 Polaromonas sp.
CGTCTCATACTACTTGGCCCGCGTGGGCGTGACAGCCAACGGCTATACGCAACTGGGCAAGCGCCAGCTGCAACCCGGCATGCCGGTTGAGGTGATTTTCTTGACCGGAGAACGCTCCATGCTGACCTACTTATTGAGTCCGTTGACCAAGCGGATTGCCGCATCCATGAAAGAGGAGTAAGCGCATGACACGCCGTTTCAACCCAGTCGTCTCCAGCGCACCCTTCAAGAAGTTGGTGTTAACTGGCCTGTTGCTGTCGTGTTCGACAGCTGTGCTCTCTATGGACTTGTTGCAGGCTTACGAGGCCGCCAAATTGCAAGATGCCACCATTTTGGCTGCCCGGGCTACAGCCCAAGCTGGTCGCGAGAACTTGCCGCAGGCGCTCGCCCAGCTGTTGCCCAATATCTCAGCCAGCGTGGGCTACAACCAAAATAAATTGACCAGCACCACGCCTAACTTTTTGGGCGTTGATCAGACCACCAAAAGAGATTACCCGAGCCAGAACCAGACCTTGACGCTGCGCCAACCTGTGTATCGCCCCTTACTGAAAGCCCAATACCAGCAAGCCGGCGCCCGGGTTGACGATACCAATGCCGTGCTGAACCAAGAAGAGCAAACCCTTGCGGTGCGCGTTGTAGGTGCTTATTTTGAAGCCATGCTGACGCATGAGCAACTCGACTTGGTGCTGGCCCAGCGTAAGGCTTACACCACGCAGCTGGACGTCGCCCGCAAGTCATTTGCGGCTGGCTCCGGCACCCGCACGGACATTGACGCAGCGCAGGCGCAGCTGGACTTGAACGCTGCCGAAGAGATTGAGGCGCGTCAAAACATGGTCTTCACCCTGCGACAGCTGGAGATTCTGGTGAATCAGCCGATTGCCCAGCTGTCCACGCTGAATGTCAGCAAGCTGCAGCTGCTGGGCCCGCAGCCGAACAACCTGCCGGACTGGATCACCCGCGCGGAGCAACACAGCCCGCAAATAAAATCCCTCAAAGCGCAGCTCGAGGTTGCCCGGTTCGAAGTCGATAAAAACCAGTCCGGCCACTACCCTACGCTGGACGCTATCGCGCAACTCTCACGCAGCCAGAGCGAAAATGTGAGCAACACCCAAAACCGCTACAACAACGCCAGCGTCGGCCTTCAGCTCAATGTTCCGCTGTTTGCCGGTGGCGGCGTCAGCTCGAGCATTCGTCAAGCGCTGGCAGCCCGAGAGCGGGCTGAGCAGTTGCTAGAAGCCGGTCGCCGTGATCTGGGTTTGCGCGTGCACAAAGAGTTTCGGAGTCTGACGGAAAACATTCCCAAAATCAGCGCCTTGGAGCAAGCCCTGCGTTCTGCTGATCAGCTGCTGTTGTCCAGCAGCAGGTCTTTTCAGGCTGGCAGCCGCACGGTGGTGGACGTTTTGAACGCCGAACAAAAACGCACGGTGGTGCTGCGCGATCTGGCCCAGGCACGCTACATCTACCTCATGTCCAACATCCGCCTGTTGGCGCTGGTCGGTGCTGCCGATGCCGAAGCCGTGCGCAGCATTAACCAAGTGCTGCAGCCCTGAAGCAGCGCCCTGCTTAGGGCGTTTGAACGGTGAAGATCTCGATGGTGGTTTGCGTTCCGCGCAATGTGATCTCTCCCAATGACACCGTGGCGTGCTGCCGGAGCAAAGCATTGGCGGCCGCACCGATCACCAGTTGAGTAGGCAGGTCCTTCGCTGCTGACTCCAGGCGCGAGGCGAAATTAATACAGTCCCCCACCGCCGTGTAGGTGCTCCTGAAAGCGGTTCCTAAATCGCCCACCAGCGCCCGCCCGCTTTCAATCCCTATGCGCACCTGCACCGGTGCAAAACCAGCACCTTGCCGCTGGATGTTGAATTCCCGCACTTCCTCCAAAATGGCCAGCCCGGCGCTTACCGCGCGGTCGGCTTGGTCAGCGCAAAGCAGGGGTGCACCCCAAAAAGCCACCAAACCATCACCGCTGTACTTGTCCAGCGTGCCGTGGCCCTGAAGCACCGGGCGCGTCAGGCAGGCCAGAAAATCCTTGGTCAAGGTGGCCGCATCGCCAAGTGACATCGATGAGGTCGCGCGGGTGTAGCCTTCCATGTCTGCAATCAGCACCGTCACATCGCGCAGCGTGGGGGTCAGGCTGTGTTTTAACCCCAGCCGCACAATTTCGTCGAGCACCGGCTGCGCAACGTAATGTGAAAACGTCGTCATCAGGCGTCGTGATTTACGCTGTGTCTGCCACCACTCATGCGGCACAGCCACCAACAACAAAAAGAAGTAAGCCCATAGCGGCGCCGTCACCGACCACTCCGCTTGTCGCGCTATCCCGGCAAAGGCCAGACCCAGCCAGCTCACCACCAGCCCCAGCAGCAGCAGCAGCCCGCCCCAAGCCGGTAAGCGGCTGATGAAAAATACCGCCAGCCCCATGCTCAGCACAGTCCACACCAGCAACCACGCCCGGCCAGACCAAGGCGCCTGTGCACGCCCTTCAGCCAAGTCCAACAGCCCGGTCAAGCTGGCTGCATGCACCATCACGCCGGCACTGATAGGCGCCAGCGGCGTGCTGACCCGGTCGCCCAGCCCCAACGCCGAAGATCCAACCAGCACATAGCGCCCCGTCATCAGGGCTTTGGGGGCGGTTTCACGCAAAATGTCGCTGGCTGAAATAACGGTGTAGGCCGACAGCGCATGGCTGTAAGGCACCCGCCACATGCCCAGCGAGTCGCCATGCGCGACAAGGGTAGACGGGTTAGCGCAGGCCAACAAGGCGCTGGCCAAGTGCGGGTAATCTTGGCCTTGGTAGCGGGTGCGGGCCGGTAAACGGCGCAGCACGCCATCGGCATCGGGCTGGTAGCCAATATTGCCCAAACAGGTCGCCCCAGACAACGCAGCATGGTTGGCAATATAGCCATAGGCATTGATGGCCGCGGGCGCAGCTTGGGGGCTCGGTACGCCGCCTGCCAGTTGCCCTTGCTTGATGGACGCACTGCGCGGTGTGTAGTCAAAAATCTGGGCCAGCGCCAACGGCGCATTCGCCGCCAATGACGCTAAACGGGCATTGCCTTGGGTATTGCCCGGTTCGGTAAAAACAATGTCCAGCCCCACAGCACGTGCCCCGTAGCTGCTCAGCAGAATTTCTACCAAGTCGGCCACCTTCTCACGCGACCAGGGCCAAGGGCCGATGTCGCTCAGCGCTCCTTCGTCGATGTCAACCACCACCAGCCTGTCTTCCGCTTGCGGCTTGGCCTGCAGTTGCAGGGCGGTATCGCGCAAGGACGCGTCAAGACTCTCCACAAAACCAGGGCGCAGCCACTCCATCGACAGGGTGAGCAAGCAAGCCACCAAGCCAATGCCAAGCCGTGCCAGCCAAAGCGGCGCAATGCCCTTAGCCATCCGGACCTAAAAGTTCGTCATAGAGTTGCCGGTAGGCTGAACCCACCACGCTCGGCGTGAAGTGCTGAAGCCATCGCGCTCGCGCAGCCTGACCTAAGCGCATGCACAACGCGTCATCAGCGGCCAAGGTGTTCATGGCTTGCGCTAACGCAACAGCGTCAGCTGGCGGCACCACCAGTCCAGTTTCGCCATGCTGGTTGACCCAGGTCGTACCGGTGCCAATCTCACAGCTGATCAGTGGCTTTGCCGCCCGCGCACCTTCTAGCAGCGTGATGCCAAAAGCTTCAGACCGCAGTTGTGAGGGGAACACCACCGCCCGGCACAGCGAAAACAAGGCATGCTTGTCTTCATCCGACAGCGCACCTAAAAAATGCACATGCTTCAAACCCAGGCGCTGCACTTCTTGGCGAAGATCCTCGCCCCGCGGGCCTTCACCCACAATCACAATTGGGGTTTTGACCTGGCTGGCGGCGGCCACCAAAAACTCAAGTCCCTTGTAGTAGCGCAGCATCCCAACGAATAAAAAGAAATCGGTGCCCAACTCTTTTTGCCAGCGCTCGCGCAGCGCGTGGTCTGGAGGTGGCGCTTCTTCAATGCAATGCGGAATACATGTGAGCTTTTCCCGGTAGTCCTGCAAAATCTCGCTGCTGTTGACGTAATTGGGCGAAGACGCCACCACGCGCGTGGCCGCGCCCAGCAGGCGACGGCGCAGTGGCGCATACATCCGGCCCAGCCCTACGTCGTTTTGGCGCACGATGTCCGACACATAAGTCACCACCACCGGCTGATTGCGACGCCTGATAAAAGGCAGCAGTAGGTCGGCAAAAGGCCAAGGAAAGTGAATCTGAATGATGTCGCACTGCGCAGCCGCATCCCGGCAGCGACGGAACGCCGCCCAAGCGCCGATGTCACACGACGCCAGTTCTAGCCAAGAGCGGGCCCGTATCAGCTTGCCCTCGGGACGTTCCATGACATGCGGCTCTGGCTGGCG
This sequence comes from Polaromonas sp., assembly GCA_044361945.1. Classification (GTDB taxonomy): domain Bacteria; phylum Pseudomonadota; class Gammaproteobacteria; order Burkholderiales; family Burkholderiaceae_C; genus Polaromonas. The sequence continues at coordinate 4,379 of JBIKHX010000102.1, forward strand.
CGCCAGCGCGAAGATCGTGTTCTCCACCCCCAGCTGCTGGGTCGCTAGACACAACTGGCGAATCGCCTCCTGCCCACCGCCCCGTGTTTCCGGGAAATAGGTCCGGTAAATGTGCAGGACACGTAGCGTTTTCATGCCATGCCAGCTCGCTGCTGCATCACCTTTTCGTACACGGCAAAGGTCTCCCTCGCGCAGCGCTCCCAACTGAACATTCTGGAGCGGGCCAGGCCACGCTGGCCCAGCATTTCGGCAAACACCCGGTCCTCTAACAAGCGCTGCAGCTGCTCTCGCAGACCGTCCACATCATCCGGGTCAAGCATCAGACCGGCATCGCCCACCACTTCGGGTAAAGAGGTCTGGTTGCTGGTGATGACCGGCACGCCCGAGGCCATCGCCTCCAGCGCAGGCAGGCCAAAGCCTTCGTAACGCGAGGGGTAACAAAAAGCGGCAGCACCGGCATACAGCGACGGGATCAGGGCATCTGCCACATAGCCCAGCAGGCGCAACTCGCCGCGGCGAATCAAATCCTCAGCCGACTTGATCAATGCCTCGGTATTCCAGCCACTCATGCCCGCCACCACCAATGGGTAACGCTGGCGCAGTGCCGCAGGTAGGCCGGCATAGGCCAAAAACAAGGTGGACAGATTCTTGCGCGGCTCCAGCGTCCCCACACACAAGACGTAGGCTTCGCTCGTCAGTCCCAGACTGGCCAGCGCCGGTGCTAAGGCGTCTGCCGGCTGCGGCTGAAAGCGCGGGTCTGCTGCCAGATAGGTGTTGGTGATACGCGACTTGTCCACATTGAACCAGCGCTGCAGCGCAGCCCCTGTGGCTTCAGAGATCACAATAATGTGGTCTGCCTTGGCCATCGCGTCTGGCATGTTTCGCTCCATCAGCTCAACCCGTTCTTTGGGATGGGTTTGCGGATGGTCAAAGCACGACAAATCACACACACTCACCACCTGCGGCCCGTTGTAGGGCAGGGGCAAGTAGCTGGGTTCGTGGTAAATAGTTTGCCCCGCCACGCTGCGCGTATGGTGGGCAAATAATGCCTTTTTGGCCACCCTTCTCAGCGTGCGTGCCCGCGGAATCAGGCGTTGCAACACATCGAATGTACGCGAGACCTTTTGCGCGGTGGCAGAAGACTGGGGGCGAACGCCCTTCTCGCAGCGCAGGCCGTAAAACATGTTGATGTCGGCTTCAGGCATTTTGTCCATGGCGGTGAACAGGCTGCGAATATATTGCCCAATCCCTGTCAAAGGCATCAACAAAGGCGAGGCATTGACTAAGATTTTCATGAGAGACTAAAAACGGCCGTCATCAGTGGACGCAACAGAAAACCACACAAAAGCCCCGCCAGGCTTCCGATCAAATTGCCGGTCATGTCATAAAAGCAAAAGCCCGAGCCGTAATACTTGTCCCACCACTCCTTGGCCAAACCCAGTAAAAAGACGGCACCAAAAGCCAGCACGGGCGACAACACAGCCAAAGCCATGAGCGTCAAACAAAAACTCCACGCCATGTGCTTGATCTTGTCTTCTTCACGCAGTTTGAAGGGCAGGGCCATGAAGAACTGGCGCAGAAAATAGGGCATCAAGTGGCAAACATAGTCGAGGAAAAAGGGGCAGATTTTAGTCTTATTCGGTTGGGCTGATCGCTTGGCTGACGGCCTTGGTAAGCTCCTCTGGCTGGCGCACGATGAGCCGGCGCAAGTCTTTTTCCACCACCCCTTTTTGTAGCAGGATCTGGATCGCGCGTGAAACTGTCTCACGACTGGTGTTGACCATAATCGCGATTTCCTGTTGAGTTGGCATTTTCTCGATCACCACCAAGCCGCCGGGCGCCGATTTGGCAAACTGGTTCAGTAATGCAAAAACGCGCTGAAAGGCACTCGGAATACTCAAAATAGTCCGGTAATTAGCGGCATGCCGAATACTCGAGGCCATGCGCTTGATAAGACGCTCTGCAACCAAAGGGGTGTGGTAGAAAAGTGCAAGTGCCTGCGCACGCGGCAGCGAAGCAATCAGAGAGTTTTCGCAAGCCACCACGGTGGCCGAGCGTGGCAAGTTGTCAATGATGGACAACTCGCCAAAATAGTCGCCTGGAAACAAGAAGTTCAAGCCGACCTCACGCCCGTCTTCTGTCAGGTCTACCGCCTGCAAGCGACCCGTTAGCAAAAACATCAAGTGGTCACCCGTGCTGCCTTTATGCAGGACGTGCTTGCCGCGTTCTACTGTGCGAATTTGCAGTGCTGCACCCACTTGCTTGAGGGTCTCTTCATCGACGCCCGCCAGCAAGGGTATGTTCCGAAGGTGTACCGTTAGGGTTTGCTTCGTTTTGGAAGCCTCGGGTGCAACCGGAGCGGTCATGTCTTACTCTTTTCCTACCCGCACCATATCTGCATCGACCATCATCGTGATCAAGGTTTCTAAGTTGGTCTGTGCCACCCAGCCCAGCTTGGCTTTTGCCTTGGCCGGGTTGCCCAACAGTA
>JBIKHX010000103.1:0-6859 GCA_044361945.1 Polaromonas sp.
CCGTTGGCACCCCTGCAATGCTATTTAGACATGTACCGTGACATCAGCATTGACAGCGCTGTTCATGCCGATTGGGAAAAAACAAAACACATTCCGGCCTTAGACGCCGTTCGCTCTTATTGGCCGGTGGGTGAAAACCCAGACAAACACAAACAACTGCGGCAAGCCTACTATGCGCTTTGCACCCACATCGACCACCAGCTCAGAATTATTTTGGGTACGCTGCGGGAAGAAGATTTACTCGACGACACCATCATCCTTTTTTCAGCAGACCACGGAGACATGTTGGGCGACTTTGGTTTGTGGGCTAAACGCTTGTTCTACGAGGGCTCCTCGGCCGTTCCTATGATCCTGATCGACAGGGCCAACAGCCGACGCGTGCAGGCTGATCACATTGACTCCCGATTGGTCGGTCTGCAAGACATCATGCCAACACTTTTGGACTTGGCTGGCATCGACATTCCGGCGTCGGTTGAAGGCTTGTCAATGATTCAACCCAAGCAGCGAAACTACTTGTTTGGTGAGTGCCGTGAAGACTCCGGGGCAACGCGCATGGTTCACGATGGGCGCCATAAATTAATTTGGTATCCGGCTGGCAATATATTTCAGTTGTTTGATCTGGACAAAGATCCCCGGGAACAAGTGGACTTTATCGATGCGGCTGAGTACGCCGGTACCCAAAAAATCCTCAAAGAAATGATGGTCAGCCAGCTGCATGGGGTGGATTTAGCCTGGCAAAAAGATGGCCAGCTGATCGGCTTTGCTCCGCCGCAACAGAAGTTCAAAGCAGATCGCGCCATGTCAGGTCAGCGTGGTCTTCATTTTCCAACGCCTCCCTTAGACCCTCTTGGCACGCAAGTTGGCTCGCCGTAAAAATTCTGTTTGAAATGAGCCCTCCCGCATCCTCAACCTTTTTTAAATCAAAGGCTATCCCATGAAAAATAGACGTTTCTTTCTAGCGGCTGCTGGTGCAGCCGTCACCTCTGCTGTTGCTACTGCAGCAAGCGCTCAATCAGCATCAGAAAAGCCGATCCGATTGTTGGTTGGTTTTGCGCCTGGTGGTGCGGTTGACAGTGTGGCCCGTTTGCTGGCAGTGCAGCTCAGTGAAATACTGGGCCAAAGCGTGGTGGTTGAAAACAGGCCAGGTGCTTCAGCCAATATTGCTGCGCTGAACTTGGTTCAATCACCCGCAGATGGCTTAACCATTTTGATGGGTGCGTTTGCGCACGGCGTCAACCCCAGTTTGATTCGAATTGGCTACGACCTGTCGGAACTTCAGCCACTCTTGCAGCTAACACGCGTGCCCACCATCTTGCTTGTCAACAAAGACAGCCCTTACAAGACAGCAGGGGATCTGGTGAATGCCGGCCGCTCAAAGCCACAAGGTTTGACCTATGGCTCTGGTGGCAGTGGCACCGCTTCTCATTTGGCCCCGGAATTGTTTGCCCGGCGCGTTGGCATCAAAGTGCTTCACATCCCCTACAAAGGGGGGTTGCCGGCCATGCAAGCTGTGATGGCTGGGGACGTGGATTTCATGTGTGAAAACCCTCAGCCCACCTTCATGTCTCCCGCATCGCCAGTTCGTCCTTTGGCCGTCTTTCAACCGACGCGGCTTCCTAGCCTGCCAGATGTGCCCTCGATTTTAGAAGCCGGCTTCAAACAGGAGCTCACGATTCGATCATGGCATGGCTTATTCCTTAAGAAGGGCACGCCAGAGAGTGTTTCAAACCGAATTTTGAAAGCCACACAAGAGGCCATGGCCAGACCCCAGTTGCGATCACGCATCAGCGCCATGGCAATCGAACCCGTTGAAAGCAACCCACAAGCTTTTGCCAGTTTTTTTGCCAGTGAAGTTGAAACCTGGGGTCGTGTGATCAAAGAAGCGCAAATCAAAGCCGAATGAAAATATGAGCGACTCCAATCAAAAAATTGGCCTTGTTGGCTTGGGCCAGATGGGTAGCGCCATGGCCCAAAGACTACTTCACGCCGGTTTTGATTTAACCGTCTACAACCGGACAGCCAGCGCAGCGAACAAGTTTCTAGCCTTGGGCGCCAAAGTGGCCATTGATCTTCCAACTTTGGCCCGATCCGTCGATGTTATTTTTACCGTGGTCGCTGACAGCCCCGACGTTGAGTCTGTCATTTTGGGCCGGCATGGACTTTTAGAGGGTGCCCATGCGAACACCTTGATTGTGGAATGCAGCACCATCGACCCCCAGGTTTCAGAAGAGGTGGGGATGAAGGTGCGGAAAGCTGGTTTTCGAATGATGGATGCGCCCATTGGCGGAAGGCCTGCGCAAGCCGAACAAGGCAAACTCATTTTCATGGTGGGCGCTTTGCCAGAAGACCTGGAGCTAGCGCGAGCTGCTCTTTCGGCGCTGAGTTCTAACATCATTCATTGCGGAGGGCCTGGCATGGGCATCAGCATGAAGGTGATTAATAATCTCATGAGCCAATCGATTCAATTGATGGATTTGGAAGCCATTGCTTTGGGCATCAAAGCGGGCCTGGATCCTCAGGTGATGCTAGATGTGCTGACCTCCACGGCAGCAGACAATGCCCCGCTGAGAACACGCATTCCCCAAAGTGTTTTATCTGGTTTGTACTCCCCTGGTTTTTCTGCCAAACTGGCTCACAAGGATCAAGGACTGGCGCACACCATGGCTTCGCGCTTAGGGGTGCCGCTTTTCACCTTAGGACAAGCCAGGCAAATTTACAGCATAGCCATGTCGCAAGGCCTGGGGGAGGGCCCTAGCGAGATTGTGGCCAAGGTGGTGGAGCGGTTGTCCGGCGTCTCGCTGCGCTTTCCTGAAAAGCCGTGAACAGTGTGCTTGTACATAATGAGCCTACAGCCGATCGCGGTATGTCGGCTCAAAGCGGCTTTGCATTTTTCTCAGCCTTGCATAGATGATTCAGCGACTCCAGTGGGTTCACCTTAAATTATTTTTGGAGATGTTCATGTTCTCTCAATTTTTGAAGAAATATTTTTTCTTAATTTTGCTGGTGATCTCGTCGCTGAATGTTGTGCCCGTTTCAGCGCAAACATTTCCAGACAAACCCATCAAACTCATTGTTCCTTACCCGCCTGGCGGCAACACCGATATTGTTGCGCGTTTGTATGGTCAAAAATTGTCAGAGCGTTTAAAGCAGCCCGTTGTCATTGATAACAAAGGGGGTGCGGCGGGCGCAATTGGCGCTGCGATTGCAGCCAAGTCGCCTGCCGATGGTTATACGATTGTGATTGGTGATTTGGGTTCGATGGTGATTACCAGTGTGGCCAATCCCAATTTGGCCTACGCACCTTTGAAAGATTTTTCACCGATCAGCTTGCTCACGTCCGTCTCGGTTGTCGTGTGTGTTAATCCATCTTCACCCATCAAAACCCTGGATGATTTGTTGGCCATGGCCAAAGCACAACCCAACAAACTAACAATCGGTACAGCAGGTGTTGGCGCACCTGCACATTTGGCTTTTGAGTTGCTGACATCGATGACGGGCATGAAACTCACCCATGTTCCCTACAAAGGCGGAGCTCAGGCGGCAACCGCTTTGTTGGCCAATGAAATTGACATCATGATTGATGGCGCGGCTTTGGGGCAAGTCAAAGCAGGTCGATTGCGCGCCATCGCCGTCACGGGTCCTCGTCTTTCTGCTTTGCCCGACGTGCCAAGCATCAACGAAACTATCAAAGACTTTAACTTCACCAATTGGTGGGGGATGTTGGCTCCAGCTGGAACACCTGCGGCTGCGGTCAAACGATTGAATGAAGAATTTACTGCAATTGCAGCGATGCCTGATGTGAGAGAGAAATTAACCTCTCTGGGTTTAACTGCACAAAGTAGCTCACCTGCACAATTTTCGGATCATCTCAAAAGTGAGACCGATAAAATTTTTAAAATTGTGAAGTCAGCCAACATCAAGTTTGAGTGACATCCTTAGCCCAAGTTTTAAACGCATCGCGGGGCTTTAGGTCAGGCTATTGCCAAGTTGTGCTGCTTCAGTCCGATGAAGTTTGCAAAAACTCCGCTTGCGGCACAGCGATTGAAAACCGCATATCTGTACAGCTAAGGGCCAGGTCAATCAGGGGTAAGCTTCCTGAATGACCCGCTGGGCGCGCTACGATAGGTTTATGCCCATGTCTATTTCGCCTGATCTTCAACCCCAAGGCCCTACGTTCAAGCAGGACGTGCAGCTGATCAGCCTGGTGAGTTTGGCCCACATGATGAGCCATTTCAGCCAGTTGCTCCTGCCGCCTCTGTTCCCCTGGCTCAAAGACGACTTCAGCGCCAGCTATGCCGAGCTGGGGTTTTTGATGACCATTTTTTTCATCGTTTCCTGCGCCGTGCAAGCTGTTTCTGGTTTTTTTGTGGACCGGCTGGGACCGCGCCCGATTCTTTTTGCGGGTTTAGGTTTGCTGGGCCTGTCTTGCCTGGGCTATGCCTTGAGTCACAACTACTGGATGCTGGCGTTTTTTGCTGTTGTGGCGGGCATTGGCAATGGCGTGTTTCATCCGGTTGACTACACCTTTATCAACCGGCGCGTGAGCGCCGGCAGGTTGGGACATGCGTACAGCGCCCACGGCATTTCAGGCAGCCTGGGCTGGGCTGTGGCGCCTGCGCTGGTTGTCGGGCTGACGCTGGCCTTTTCATGGCGTATAGCCCTGCTGGTGGCAGCCGGATTGGTGTTTGCTGTGCTGCTGGTGGTGGTGCTGCAGCGTCAAAAGCTGGCTTTGTCACCGGTTGCCGCACCACGCGCAGAGGCTAAAGACAAAGCCATGGATTTTTTAAAAATCCCGGCTGTTTGGATGTGCTTTGGTTTCTTCTTCTTTTACGCCATCGCGCTTGGCCTTGTCAATGCTTTTGCCCCTGAAGCTGCCAGGCAGTTGCATGATGTACCGCTGTCGCTGGTGGCCATTTGCCTGTCGGTTTACATGCTGGCCAGCGCTGCCGGCATGGCGAGCGGCGGTTTTTTAGCGGTCAATCCCGCACGCTCTGAAAAAGTGGTGGTGACCGGCTTTACCCTGGCGGTCACCTTGAGTTTATGGCTGGCGCTCGGTCAGGTACCGGCTGCCGCTGTACCGGTGCTGTTTGGCCTGATGGGTTTTGTCTCAGGCCTGGCTGCGCCGTCGCGCGATCTGTTGATCAAAAGCGCCACCCCTGCTAACGCCTCAGGGCGGGTCTATGGCGTGGTTTATTCAGGTCTGGACATCGGTCAAGCTGTTTCCCCCTTGATGTTCGGGTGGATGATGGACAGTGGGCATTTCCAGTGGGTATTACTTGGACTGGCGCTGATGCAAGGCTTGCTGGTGTGCAGCGCTTTGAGTATTCAGCGGGTGCGTCGCGATCCGCCGGCCTTGGGTGGTGCCTGAACCCAAGGGCCTGAGACGGCGGCACAATATCGCCTATGAAGACACAAATTGCCGGACACCTGCTTGTTGACTGCCTGATTGCCCAGGGCGTGACCCATGCCTTTGGTGTGCCGGGCGAGAGTTATCTGGCCGTTCTGGACGGCATGCATGCCCGGCGCGGGCAAATTGAATTTGTCACCTGCCGCCAAGAAGGTGGGGCGGCCTTCATGGCCGAGGCCCACGGCAAGCTGACCGGGCGCCCAGGCGTTTGCATGGTGACCCGCGGCCCTGGGGCCACCAATGCCTCAATCGGCGTGCACACGGCCTTTCAGGACTCCACACCCATGGTGCTGCTGGTGGGCGATGTCGCCAGCGACTGCCGCGACCGCGAGGCCTTTCAGGAGGTCGATTACGCCAGTTTCTTCGGACCCAGCACCAAGGGCTTTGCAAAGCGTGTGGAGCGCATTGACGAGGCTGATCGGATTCCGGAGTACATGGCCCGCGCCTTTGCCACTGCCATGAACGGGCGCCCCGGCCCGGTGGTGCTGGTGTTGCCTGAGGACATGCTCACCCAGATGACCGCAGCGCAGGCGCTGCCGCGCATTGAAGCCATCCAGGCCTGGAGCGACCCGGGTTCCTTGCGTACGCTGCGCGAAATGCTGCTGGCCTCAGAACGGCCGCTGGTGATTGCCGGCGGTGGTGGCTGGACACCGCAATCTGCCCAGGCCTTGCAGCGCTTTGCCGAGAACTGGCGGCTGCCGGTCGGTAATGCCTTTCGTTTTCAGGACACCTTTGACAACCACCACCCGCTGTATGCTGGGGATGTCGGTATTGGCCTGAACCCCAAGCTGGCTGCCCGCGTCAAGGCCAGCGACCTGATCATTGCCATCGGCCCGCGGCTGGGCGAAATGACCACCGGCAACTACACCCTGATCGAGGCACCGCGTCCGCAGCAAAAGCTGGTGCATATTCATGCCAGCGCTGAAGAGCTCAACCGCGTGTTCCAGGCCGACTTGGCCATCAACGCCACCATGAATGCTGCTGCGCGCTCGCTGGAGGTGCTCAGCGCCCCCGTGTCGGTGCCCTGGGAGGCGTGGAGCGCTTCAGCCAACGCAGACTACCTGGGCAATCTGGTGCCGCAAGCCCTGCCGGGTGAGATCGACATGCCAGCCATCGTCGGCTTGTTGCAAAAGCATTTGCCTGAAGATGCCGTGCTGACCAATGGTGCGGGCAACTTTGCCAGCTGGGTTCATCGCTTTTTTAAGCACCACGGCCTGGTCAAGGGACATAAAACACAACTGGCGCCCACCGTGGGGGCCATGGGCTATGGGGTGCCGGCCGGTATTGCTGCGGCCATCACCACCGGGCGTGTGGCTTTGACCATGGCCGGTGATGGCGACTTTTTAATGAACGGTCAGGAGTTGGCCACGGCTGTGCAGCATGGCGCCAAGAGCATCATTGTTTTGCTCAATAACGGCATGTACGGCACCATTCGCATGCACCAGGAGCGCG
>JBIKHX010000104.1:0-6832 GCA_044361945.1 Polaromonas sp.
ATGGCGACATCGCCAAGTCCATCCGCTTTGGTGCCACGATGGTGATGATCGGCTCCCTGCTGGCCGGCCACGAGGAAAGCCCGGGCCAGACCGTCGAGGTGGACGGCAAGCTGTTCAAGGAATACTACGGCTCGGCCTCGGACTTCAACAAGGGCGAGTACAAGCACGTGGAGGGCAAGCGCATCCTGGAGCCTATCAAGGGCACGCTGGCCGAAACGCTGGTGGAAATGGAGCAGGACGTGCAAAGCTCTATCAGCTACGCGGGCGGCAAAAAACTGATGGACATCCGCAAGGTCAACTACGTCACCCTGGGCGGAGACAACGCGGGCGAGCATTTGCTGATGTGAGTTCAGGCTGTTGCTTGCATCAGTTGCAAGACGCGCTGATGCAACAGATGGCCGGGGGCCAGCATGGCCTCCAGCACGCTGAAATGGTTGAGCCCCGGCAACTCGTCACGTACCGGCACCACGCGCGGGCCCCAGGCTTGCTGAATCAATACGTTGTGCCGCAGGAACTCGGCGCTTTCTTCGGCGCCGGCCACCGCAAACAAGCGCCCCCGCGGCTGTGGCAACCATGCCGGGCTCAAGCGCAGCACCTGCGCCGGCGTGAGCTGCAAAGCTTCTTTCAAAAACGGCGTGTGGCGTATCGATTCGAGCTCAAACAGCCCGGAAATTGACAGCGCATTTTTCACCAGGTCAGCCGGCAGGTCAGGCGCCCATTGCGGCCACTGGCAAGTCAGCAGCATGGCAGCCAAATGCCCACCCGCCGAATGCCCTGCGACCGTGATGCGTGAGGGGTCACCGCCAAATTGCGCGATATGCCGGTACGTCCAGGCCAGCGCCCTGACCATTTGCAGCGTGATCTCCTCAATGGTCACAGCCGGACACAAATCGTAGTTGGGCACCACCACGCAGGCTCCGGCCCCGCTGAGCGCAGGGGCGATGAAGGAGTGGTCGGCCTTGTCGAGCGAGCGCCAGTAACCGCCGTGGATGAAAACCACCACAGGCGCCCCTTTGCCCAGATCGCCGGCTGCGGGAAAGACATCGAGCTTTTCACCCGCACTTTCGCCGTAGCGCAGGTCAATGTGGCAGTGCGGGGATTGCCTCGCCAGGCTCGATTGAAAAGCCCAGCGAGCAAAGTAATCTGCATGGTCCGGCACCAGGGCACGGTTGTTGTACATGCTGTCCAGCCAGGCTGGGACGTAGTTAGAAGGGCTTATCGGCATATGCACGCTCCTTAAAAGATACCTTATCTTGGCACAGCTCAGCACCTGCGCAGCCAAGCCCGGGGTCTGGCGCTGGGATACCTTGATTATTGAATAAGTGTTTTCCCGAAGCAGGAACACTGTCCCGGGCGATAAAAAGCCAGCCAGGGTCATAATTAAAGGGCCGCGGCGCTGCATGACACGCCAGCCCGGCAACACCCCAAGCGGTCGGCGATCCGGGCCCTGCGCCATCGCCAGACTTCAAGCCCATACAGGCAAGACCCCGGCGCGCTTGTCGCGCCACGCAAGGAGATTTGATGAGTGATGTGAAATGGACCGGCGGCGTGGAGCACTGGATCCAAAAAGGCGATATCCGTTTGTTCATGTGGGAGAAAAAAGCCTCACCGAAGGTGCCGCACGCCGGCACCATCTTTTTTGTGCACGGCTCGTCCATGGCCTCGCAGCCGACCTTTGACCTGAGTGTGCCCGGTCGCCCCTATTCGTCGGCGATGGACTGGTTTTCAGACCACGGTTTTGACACCTGGACCATGGACAACGAGGGTTACGGCCGCTCGGACAAACACCGCAACATCAACTTCGACATCAGCAATGGTGCCGACGACCTGGCCGCAGGCAGCCGGTACATCATGGACAAGACCGGCGCCAAGTCGCTGCTCTTGTATGGCATTTCATCGGGTGCGCTCAAGGCGGCCTTGTTCACCGAACGGCACCCCGAGCGAGTCGCCAAAATCGCACTGGACGCATTTGTATGGACTGGCGAAGGCAGCCACACCCTGGAGCAGCGCAAGAAAAAGCTGCCCGAGTTTCTGGCCCAGAACCGCCGCCCCATTGACCGTGATTTTGTGCACAGCATTTTCAAGCGCGATCATCCGGACACAGCGGATGCCGCCACTGTGAATGCTTTCGCAGACGCCATCTTGACGCTGGACGACTCCATGCCCACCGGCACCTACGTGGACATGTGCTCCCGGCTGCCGCTGCTGGACCCGAAAAACATTCCGGTGCCCACCATCATTTTGCGCGGCGAGTACGATGGAATTGCCGGCATGGACGACCTGATCGATTTCTACAAACTGCTGCCCAACATGAACAAGCAGTTCAGCGTTATGCGCGGCATCTCACATGCGAGTTTCCAGCAGAAAAACTACATGATGGTCTACCAGATCCTGCACAGCTTCTTCACCATGCCCGAGCCCGTTTACAAAGGATAGTTCCATGAAAACACTTGCTAAATCACTCATTGCGGCCGCACTGTGCGCCGCTTGCCTAGGCGCTGTGCATGCACAAAGCTACCCGAACAAGCCGGTCAAACTGATCGTGCCGTTTGCGCCCGGCGGCTTCACCGATGTGGTCGCCCGCATTCTGGGCCAACGCCTGTCCACCGCCATGGGTCAGCAGTTTGTGATCGAAAACAAAGCTGGTGCCGGCTCCATCATCGGCACCGACTTTGTGGCCAAGTCAGCGCCTGACGGCTACACCCTGGTGATGATCTCGACCACCCACGTGATCAGCCCCTGGATTTACAAGACCGTGCCCTATGACCCACTCAAAAGCTTTGTTGCTGTGACCAAGCTGGTGGACTCGCCCTATGTGCTGCTGGTCAACCCCAAGGTGCCGGCGCGCAATGTGCAGGAGTTCGTGGCACTGGCCAAGGCAGCGCCCAACACCATTCACTACGCTTCGTCGGGCAACGGCAGCTCGCAGCACCTGATGGGCGGCCTGTTTGCATCCATGACAGGCGCGCCCATCAAGCACGTTCCTTACAAAGGCAGCGCCGGCGCGGCCAACGACCTGGTGGCCGGCATTGTCGAGAGCAGCTTCGCCGGTGTGCCCAACGCACTGGCCCAGGTGCCGCAAGGTCGCCTGAAAGCCCTGGCCGTCACCACGGCCAAGCGCATTCCGCAATTGCCGGATGTACCGACTCTGCAAGAAGCGGGCGTGCCCGGCTACGAGGCTTCGGTCTGGCTGGCTTTGCTGGCACCGGCCGGCACGCCGCGCGAGATCGTGACCAAGCTCAACTCGGAAATCGGCAAGCTCATGAGCTCACCCGACACCCGCAAGGCCCTGTATGACGCGGGCGTTGAAGTCTCACCCTCGACTCCCGAGGCGATGACTGAGTACATGGCGCAGGAGTTGGTCCGCTGGGGCAAGGTCGTGAAAGAAACCGGCATCAAGCTCGAGTGAGCTTTGCGGCCAGTGGCCGCTCAGCGCCCAAACCCTCAAAGGTAAAAGGCCGCTGTCAACCTCACGGTTGGCAGCGGCCTTTGTTTTAACTCAGGGGGTATCAGCCCCCAGGTAGAACTCAGTCGCGGGCAGGCTTGACGAACTTACCGGCCTTCTTGGCAGCGTCACGCGGCACAAACACTTTGCCGGCCGGCTTGGCAAAGGCTGGCTTTGCAAATCCAGGTTTGGCAAATGCGGGCTTGCGGCCAGCGAAGTCAGGCCGCGGTGCGAAGCCTTCATTGCGGGCGCCGAAGTTGCGGTCGTCGCGGGGTGCAAAGTTGCGCTCTTCACGCGGGGCGAAGTTGCCGCCGTTACCACCATTGCCGCCGAAGTTACCGCCACCACCGAAGTTGCCACGGTCACCGCCGAAGCCGCCGCGGTCGTCAGGACGGCGCGGTGCGCGGTCTGCAAAGTTGCGGTCATTGAAACCCTGGCCTGGCTGCGCCTGGAAAGGTGCGCGCTCATGGCCGCGGTCACCACCACGGTCGTTGCGGTTACCGCCGAAGCCGCCACCGCCACCAAAACCGCCGCCGGCCGGCTTGCGGCCTGCGTAGCCACCGCCACCGCCGCCGAAGCTGCGACCGCCGCGGTCAGGACCGTTGCTAAAGTTGCCACGTGGACGCTCTGTCGCAGGAAAACGCTGTTGCGGCTCCAGGCCGGCAATCACGCTCGGCTTGAGGCTTTGCTGTGTGTAGTGCTCGATCTCACCGATCTTGCGGCGATCGCGGAACTCGGCGATCGTGATCGCCTGACCGCTGCGACCGGCGCGACCGGTGCGACCAATGCGGTGCACATAGTCTTCGGCTTTCATCGGCAGGCCGTAGTTGATCACGTGGGTGATGGTGGGCACGTCCAGGCCGCGGGCGGCGACATCAGTGGCAACCAGAATCTGCACACGGCCGTCGCGAAAGGCCATCAGGCGGCGATTGCGCAGACCCTGGCTCAAGGCGCCATGCAGTGCCACGGCGCTGAAACCTTCTTGCACCAGGTCGTTGGCCAAGCCATCGCACTCAACCTGCGTGCAGGCAAACACCACAGCCTGGTTGATGGTGGTGTCGCGCAGCCAGTGGTCGAGCAACTTGCGCTTGTGCGTCATGTTGTCGGCCCACAGCAGCGACTGCGTGATGGAGGTGTGCTTATCTTGCGGCGAATCGATCTCGACGCGCTGCGGCTCGCGCATGACGCGGGTGGCCAGTTGCATGATGCGCGGCGCAAAGGTGGCGCTGAACATCATGGTCTGACGGCGCTGCAGCGTGAGCTGGTTGACTTCAGTCAGGTCGTCGGCAAAGCCGAGGTCGAGCATGCGGTCGGCTTCGTCCACTACTAGGAACTGGACCTGGTCGAGCTTGATCTGCATACTGCGCTGCAAGTCGAGCAGGCGGCCGGGGGTGGCGACCACCAGATTGGCGTTTTGCAGTTTGGCGATTTGCAGCTGGTAAGGAATACCGCCGACCACATTGGCCACGCGCAGACCGCGGCAATGACGCACCAGGTCGATGGCATCGGCGCAGACCTGCTGGGCTAATTCGCGGGTCGGACACAGGATCAAGGCACCGGGTGTGGCAGCCTTGAAGTTACGCACATTGGTCGGGTCCTTGCGCTTGGGTTTTTTCAGCGGTGCTTCGCCCTTGGCGACGGCTTCGGCGCTCAGGCGCTCAAATTCGGCGCGTTCAAAACGCTCGGCTTCTTCAGCCTGCTTGAGCAAGGTGTGCAGCACGGGCAGCAAGAACGCGGCGGTCTTGCCGCTACCGGTCTGGCTGGACACCAGCAGGTCGGTGAACTTGGCTTTTTTGCCCTCGGCCTGAGCTTCCAAGCCTTGCATGGCCTTCGGTATCGTGGCCAATTGCACGGGGGTGGGCTGGGTAAAACCCAAGTCAGCCACGGCCTGCAGAAGTTCGGGGGCCAGGCCCAGTTTCACAAAATCGTTGGGCACCGGTGCGACGGCTGCCAGTGATCCCCCAGCAGGCGCATCACAGAAGTCGGGAACCAGGCTGGTTTCAACATCGGAAGTGATGTCAGAAGCCGCATCAGAATTTTCGGGCACAAAATCGCCACGAGCCTCAAAAGAGTCAGTCATATTTTTTCTCGCTAATCACCTGTGCGCCTCGCTTTTGGCGAAGGAACAGGAAACTCCACCTGCGCGTTAGCAACAGGCTTCGTTCATGGTTAATAAAACATCAACCATCAAACGAATATCCGGATCAGGCGCTCAACAGGCCTGAAGCGTTGACTCTGCAAAAAGAGTCCAAAAGTGTGAGGTAGATGTACAAATGCAGGGCACACAGTGCTGCTGCAAGCCTCAGATTATGGCACGCTTTGAGGGTTTGTACCAATTTTTGTGAATTCAAGGGTTAAACGCCTTTCAGCGCTACTCCTTCAAATTGAAATGGATGGGAATCCGTACGGTTTGCGTTGTCAGCAGACCATCCTTGCGGGCCGGGGTAAACCGCCAGGCGCGCACGGCGTTTATGGCTGCAGCATCCAACATCGCGTGCCCGCTGAATTTTTCTAATTCGATACGGCCTGCACGCCCGTCAGGCAGCACCTCGACCAGCAGCAGAACCTGCCCTTGTGCGCCTTGCCTTATGGCGAGCAGCGGGTAAAGAGGCCTGGGGTTGTTTAAATAAGCCGCCTTGTAATCAGCATCTGTGTTGCGTGCTGTTGCCGGCATACCAGGCTCTGCGGCCGGTGTGGGCGCTGATGGTTGTGCCGCTGCTGGTGCCGCCACCGGTGTCGCTGCTGGCCCCGCTGCTGCTGGCGCCGCTGCCTGCGCTGATGTTTGCGCCGCTGCGGGCGTCGGCACAGGCGCCTGAACTTGAACCGGCGCCATGGCACTCACTGTTGCCGGCAAATTCTGGGCTATCACTGACGCAACCTTGTCTTTGCTCGGCGCAGTGGGAGGCGGGAGTTTAGCGGTGGCTTGCGCGCTCACAGGGGCTGGCGTTAAAAACTCCAGGCGCATATCTGGGCGCCTGATCACTGGCTCAACGCTAGCGTATTTGAGCCAGACCAGCAGCAAGCCGGCATGCACGGCCAACACAAATAGGCTCAAAGCGATGAGCAAGCTGGGCCTGGGCGACAAGTCAGTGCGCATTTAAAAAATAGGCTCAGTCTCGAAACATCGAGTTCGTAGAGTTTGAAATCGCATGTTGAGAGCTTTCTAGGCTGCGGCAGAGCCTGACTTTATTTCAGGAAATGCTCGCGGTAGTGTTCGAGTTCGTCGATGGACTCGTGCACGTCGGCCAGAGCGGTGTGGCTTTGCCGCTTTTTAAAAGCACTGTAGACCTCCGGCCGCCAACGCTTGGCCAACTCTTTGAAGGTGCTGACATCCACATTGCGGTAATGCAAAAACGCCTCCAGCTTGGGCATGTACTTGACCAGAAA
>JBIKHX010000105.1:0-6798 GCA_044361945.1 Polaromonas sp.
CACCAGGATGGGCACGACGCGCGGGCCCAGCGCCTGGTCGCGCAGCAGCTGTGTCAAAAAACGCACATAGGCTTGCGTGGTCGAGATTTCACGGCCTTCGGCGGTGGGCTCGATCACTGACTTGAAGGTCTCCAGCGGCGGCACTGTGAACTGCTCGTCAGCCTTGACCCGGCGGTGCGGCAGATAGCCGCCCAGCGCTTTGCGGCGCTCGTGCAAATAACGCATTTCCGGCGTGTCTTCTGCAGGCTTGTAAAAAGGAATGTCGGCCAGCTGGCTGTCGGGGATTGGAATGTTGAAGCGGTCGCGAAAGGCCTTGATGTCTTCGTCAGCGAGTTTTTTGGTCTGGTGAACATTGTTCTTGCCTTCGCCGATTTTGCCCATGCCAAAACCTTTGACGGTCTTGATCAGCAACACAGTGGGTTGGCCCTTGTGCTTTACCGCAGCGTGAAAGGCGGCGTAGACTTTTTGTGCGTCGTGACCACCACGGCGCAGGTTCCAGATGTCGTCATCGCTCATCTTGGCAACCATCTCCAGCGTGCGGGGATCTTTGCCGAAGAAATGCTTTCGAACGTAGGCGCCGTCGTTGGCCTTCATGGCCTGGTAGTCGCCGTCCAGCGTGTCCATCATGACTTTGCGCAGGGCGCCGTCTTTGTCGCGCGCCAAAAGGGGGTCCCAGTTGCTGCCCCAGATCAGCTTGAGCACGTTCCAGCCGGAACCGCGGAACTCGCCTTCGAGCTCTTGAATGATCTTGCCGTTGCCGCGCACCGGGCCATCCAGGCGTTGCAAATTGCAGTTGATAACGAAGATCAGGTTGTCGAGTTTTTCACGCGCTGCAAGGCCGATCGCGCCCATGGACTCAACTTCGTCCATCTCACCGTCGCCGCAGAAGACCCAGACTTTTCGGTTTTCGGTGTTGGCAATGCCGCGGGCGTGCAGGTATTTGAGAAAGCGCGCCTGGTAGATCGCCATCAGCGGGCCCAGACCCATGGATACAGTGGGGAACTGCCAGAACTCAGGCATCAGCTTGGGATGCGGGTAGCTCGACAAGCCCTTGCCATCGACCTCCTGACGGAAGTTGAGCAACTGCTCTTCGGTCAGCCGGCCTTCAAGGTAAGCACGCGCATAAACGCCGGGGGACACGTGGCCCTGGATGTAGAGGCAGTCGCCGCCGTGGTTTTCACTTTCGGCATGCCAGAAATGGTTGAAGCCGGCGCCAAACATGCTGGCCAGCGACGCGAAGGAGCCGATGTGACCGCCGAGGTCACCGCCATCGACGGGGTGCAAGCGATTGGCTTTAACCACCATGGCCATGGCGTTCCAGCGCATGTAAGCGCGCAGCCGCCCTTCAATCGCCAAGTTGCCGGGGGATCGCTCTTCCTGGTCGGTTTCGATGGAGTTGACATAGCCGGTGGTGGCCGAGAAAGGCATGTCGATGCTTTTTTCTCGCGCATGTTCGAGCAGTTGCTCGAGCAGAAAGTGCGCACGCTCCGGGCCTTCACTCTCGATCACGGCAGACAGGGCGTCCATCCATTCACGCGTTTCCTGCTGATCTTTGTCCTTGGCGGTATCGGCCGAGGCCGGTTGAGGATCTTCAGAACCAGTTTGCTGGGGGTTGGCAGCCATGTTTGTCTCCTGCTAAAAAATTTAATTTTTTCTGATGGGTTTGTTAACGACGAAAGCTACCGGGTAGGCATTCACGCATCAAACCTCTTTCCAATCTGGTTTGTAACCGGATTTGGACGCATGCCTGATTCTGGCATATTTTTTAATTAATTTCAAATAGTGCTGATTGATTTCACATTAAGAAATTATCTTAGGCGCCCGGTCAATTTAGCAAGCGCATCAACTGGCCGGGCGCCAGCCCTCCTATAAACTGATTGTTCAGATGCCGAGCACCACATCCACCCCAGCGCAAAGAAACGCGCAACTGCCTGCCACCCAGTTTGCACTCGGTTGGTGGCGACGCTGGTGGCGTAAACAAACGCCGTCCCGGCAAGACCGATTTGTCACTTTGGGGCCCTTGTTTGCTGTATTTTTGTTTCTGGCGGCGGTGGTTGCCGCCTTCGGCTACTTGCGCATCGAAGAAATGGACCGGGAACAAGAGGCCGTGCGTCGCGATGTCGAATATGCACAGCAACGGCTCAGACTGCGGCTCCTTGAGCGTCAAGAACAATTGATGCGCCTGGGCAGGGATGTTTCCAGCACAGAGATCCAAGCTGAAGAATTCATTTCTCAAGCTGAATCGCTGGTCAACCAATACCCTGAGTTGCGTGCGGTCAGCTGGGTTGACGCTCGCCGCCGGGTACGACTGTTCTACGCCTCCCCCAGCGCAGGCCCGTCAACAGTGCGGGGGGTGGGCGATCAAATCAAAAGCGGAGAAGCCGAGGCCAGCTACGGACTGGCCCGCGACATCAAACAGCCGGTTTATTCGCGCCCCATCATTTTGGAGAGTGATCCCCGCTACAAAACAGGTACGCTGCAATTGCATGTGCCGATGAATGAGCAAGGGCGCTTTGTGGGGGTCATCGTTGGCGAGTACGCCTTAGAAGGCCTGCTTCGATTTGGTGTTCCAACCGAAGTCAACGCCAAATACGCTGTGGCTCTGGTGGATGACAAAGGCCAAGTGCTTGCCGGGGGACTGCCGCCGCAGCGCAGCAAAGCCGCCAGACTGCTGCCCTGGACAGATGCAGCGCCCGAATACGAAGTCCCTGTTTCGCCCGTAGGCAACGGCTTGTTGATAAGGGCACAAAGTTACCGGGCTTCGTTGGGTGTGATCGGCAGCGGCTTTTTCTGGCTGGTCAGTGCGCTCAGCGTGCTGACGGTGTGGATGCTGCTTGGAACCTGGCGACACACCCGCCGTCGCGTTCAGGCGCAGGAGGCTTTGATCACTGAAACCAATTTCAGACGCGCCATGGAAAACTCCATGCTCACAGGTATGCGCGCGCTGGACTTGCAAGGCCGCATCACCTACGTGAACCCGGCCTTTTGCCAGATGACCGGCTGGGAAGAGCAAGAGTTGGTGGGCCTGGTTGCGCCTTTCCCTTACTGGCCTGAGAAAGACAGGGAGTTGCTAAGCGCGAGACTGGAAGATGAGCTCAAAGGCCGCTCAACACCAGGCGGCTTCGAAGTCAGGGTCAAGCGCAAGAACGGCCGTATTTTTGACGCGCGCATGTACGTGTCGCCCTTGATTGACCCGCGCGGGCAGCAAGCCGGCTGGATGACATCGATGACTGACATCACCGAGCCCAAGCGCATCCGGGAAGAATTGTCCAACTCGTATGAGCGCTTCACCACGGTGCTCGAAGGGCTGGATGCGGCTGTGTCTGTGGCGCCCTTGGGCAGCGAGGAAATTCTGTTTGCCAACAAGATGTACCGCGCCTGGTTCGGCGCCCATGTCTTAGGCCATATGAACCTGATTGCGCTGGCCGGCGTACCCGCGGTCACCCCAAACAATGACGCACTGGATGAAGTTGATGGATTGGCCGGATTACCGACCGACTCGCTGACCGCCGCCCAGACCGAAAACGCGGAAATTTTCATCCCCGAACTCGGTAAGTGGCTGGAAGTGCGCTCGCGCTATCTCACCTGGGTTGATGGCCGCCTGGCTCAGATGGTGATTGCCACGGACATCACGCCCAGACGTCGTGCTGAGGAGCAATCAGCGCTGCAAGCCGAGCGTGCGCAGTCCGCGAGCCGGCTGATCACTATGGGGGAAATGGCCTCCAGCGTGGCGCATGAGTTGAACCAGCCCCTGACTGCCATCAACAACTACTGCAATGGCATGGTCACGCGCATCCAGCGCAAAACCATCAGCACCGAAGAGCTGCTAGTAGCGTTGGACAAAACAGGCCGCCAGGCGCACAGAGCGGGTCAGATCATTCAACGCATTCGCTCTTTCGTCAAACGCAGCGAACCCAACCGCAGTATGTCGGATGTCGCAACGATGATCAGCAACGCGCTGGAGCTGGCGGATATTGAATTGCGCCGCCACCATGTGCGTCTGAGTCACTACAGTGCTGCGCGCCTGCCGAACATCATGGTGGACCCCATCCTGATTGAGCAGGTGCTGATCAACCTGATGAAGAATGCCGCCGAGTCCATTGAGCAGGCCAAACGGCCCAACTCGCGTCGAACGGTAGAGCTCAGGGTGGTGCCCAAACAGATCGAAAAGCAGAGCGTCGTCGAGTTCTCCATCGTTGATTCCGGCAAGGGACTTTCTGAGGAAGTCAGCGCGCGGCTGTATGAAGCTTTTTACTCCACCAAAGCAGAAGGCATGGGGATTGGCCTGAAGTTGTGCCGCAGTATTGTGGAGTCTCACCAGGGCAGATTGGATGCCGAGAACCTCTACAATGGCAAAGAGGTTGTCGGATGCCGGTTTACCTTCTGGCTCCCGGTCAATCCCTTGCTGACTGTTTCTTTGACTCCCGCTGAACCGGCTGGCGTCAAAGATGGCAAAAGCACACTTTGATGGTTAAAGGATTTGCATGAGCTTGATTCCGAAAAAAGGCACCGTTTACGTTGTCGATGACGACGAAGGTGTGCGCGATTCCTTGCAGTGGCTTCTAGAAGGCAAAGACTACCGGGTGCGCTGCTATGACTCAGCAGAAACTTTTTTAAGCCGCTATGACCCCCGCGAAGTAGCCTGCCTGATTGTCGACATCCGCATGGGTGGTATGACCGGGCTGGAGTTGCAAGACAGGCTGGTTGAGCGCAAGTCACCACTGCCCATCGTTTTCATCACCGGTCATGGCGATGTGCCCATGGCGGTCAACACCATGAAAAAAGGCGCGATGGATTTCATTCAGAAGCCCTTTGAAGAAGATGCGCTGGTGAGCCTGGTTGAACGCATGCTGGACCAGGCCAAAGACGCCTTCACAGAACACCAACATTCAGCCAGCCGCGACGCCCTCCTCGCCAAACTCACCTCGCGTGAGGCTCAAGTGCTTGAACGGATTGTGGCCGGCCGGCTCAACAAGCAAATTGCCGATGACCTGGGTATCAGCATCAAGACGGTGGAGGCGCACCGCGCCAACATCATGGAAAAGCTGAACGCCAACACCGTGGCCGATTTGCTGAAAATTGCTTTGGGTTCCACCACCGCGCCCAAAAACTAAAGTCGGCGCATCGACCAGCTTCAACACAACGCCCGTGGCTTTCAAGCTGCGGGCGTTTTAATTTAAAAACAAACAATGACCGCACAACTTATTGACGGCAACGCCCTTTCAGCCCAGCTTCGTGCCGACGTTGCACGCCGTACTGCCGCCCTGCGCACCCAAGGCGTCACGCCGGGCCTGGCGGTGGTTCTGGTCGGCGACAGCCCGGCCAGCCAAGTCTATGTGCGCAACAAGGTCAAAGCGTGTCAAGACAATGGTCTGCACTCGGTGCTCGAGCAATACCCCGCCACTTTGAGCGAAGCCGGCCTGCTGGCCCGCGTTGAGGCCCTGAACCAGGACCCGGCCATCCACGGCATTCTGGTGCAGTTGCCGCTGCCAGCGCACATAGACGCGCACAAGGTCATTGAAGCCATTTCACCGGCCAAAGATGTGGACGGTTTTCATGTGGCCAGTGCCGGCGCCCTGATGGTCGGTCAGCCCGGCTTCTGGCCGTGCACGCCCTACGGCTGCATGAAGATGCTGGAGTCGCTCAACGGCGGCAAGGGCTACGACCTGCGCGGCAAACATGCCGTGGTGATCGGGCGCAGCAACATCGTCGGTAAACCCATGGCCTTGATGCTGCTGCAACAAAATGCCACGGTCACGATTTGCCACAGCGGCACCGCCAACCTCAAAGCCATGACCTTGCAGGCCGACGTGATTGTGGCGGCTGTTGGCAAGCGCAATGTGCTGACGGCAGACATGGTCAAGCCGGGCGCGGTGGTGATTGACGTGGGCATGAACCGCAACGAAGAAGGCAAGCTCTGCGGCGACGTGGATTTTGCGGGCGTGAAAGAAGTGGCCGGCTACATCACCCCCGTGCCAGGCGGTGTCGGCCCCATGACCATCACCATGCTGCTGGTCAATACACTGGAAGCAGCCGAAAGCGCTTCCTGACAGAACGGGCCCGGCTCATTGCCGGGAAGAAAGGCGCCAGAGCGCAAGGCCTGCACAGAGCCACTGCCCCAAGTACATGGCGCTGCCCAAGCCGTGCCACAAACTAAGGTTACCGCCGCTG
This sequence comes from Polaromonas sp., assembly GCA_044361945.1. Classification (GTDB taxonomy): domain Bacteria; phylum Pseudomonadota; class Gammaproteobacteria; order Burkholderiales; family Burkholderiaceae_C; genus Polaromonas. The sequence continues at coordinate 6,172 of JBIKHX010000105.1, forward strand.
GCGCGGGCACTGACAATTTGGGGCGCTACACCGAACTCGACCAGCAAAGCCAGCAGCAAACCAGCCACGGCCCAGGCCGTGACTCGGCGAGCATCGGTATGGGATTGAGTCGGCTCGTCGTCTTTGCGGTTCAACATCAGTAGCAGCAGCATGGTGCAAGCCACTGAAACCCAAGTTTGCGCAGAAAACAGTTTGGCAGCCATGGCGCCGGCCTCGGCTGGCGTGCCCAGGTGCTTGAACAGCAGGGGCACCACCACAAAACCCAGGCCGCTCAGGCTGCCCCACCAAAGCGCCGACAGGAAAACCGCTGCGCGGGCCTGAAAGGCCGGCATCAGATGTACTTGACTGCCATGATCTCGTAACGCTTGATCCCGCCTGGCGCCACAACTTCTGCGGTTTCACCTTCGGACTTACCGATCAATGCACGCGCTATCGGCGAGCTGATATTGATCAGACCTTGCTTCAAATCAGCCTCGTCTTCTCCGACGATCTGGTAGGTCACCTTGTCGCCGGTGTCCTCGTCTTCCAGCGCTACGGTGGAGCCGAAAACAACCTTGCCATCTGCGTCAACCGACTGCGGGTCAATGATGAGCGCAGCCGATAACTTGCCTTCAATTTCTTGAATCC
>JBIKHX010000022.1:0-13113 GCA_044361945.1 Polaromonas sp.
CCCAAGATGATGTCTGTCGGACTGCACTTGCGTGTGACCGGTCATCCTGGTCGAGCTGCTGGCCTAGAGCGCTTCCTAGACCATGTAGCGCAACATCAGGCGGTATGGGTTACACGGCGCGTAGACATTGCACGCCACTGGCAGGCGCTTGATAAATCATACTAATTTTTTAACATAATTTTTTTCATAGTGCGCTGTTTTTTCACCTTTTCTGTATCAACTTCACAGGAGTATTTCATGAGAATCCATCAACTTTTAAACAAGATAGCCCTGACCAGCTTGACTGCGCTGGCAATGGCTAGCGTTTCCGCCGTGCACGCCCAACAGGCAGACCATCCCTCCGACAAACCCTTAATCGTAGGTACCGACTTTGGAGTTGCACCTTGGGTAGTACGCGGCGTCAACGGCCCAGAAGGATTTGGTGTTGACATGATCAACGAAATAACCAAACGCCTCAAGCGCCCGAGCGTAGAGATTGTTGATGTGAACTTCTCGGCGCTTTTTGCCGCACTCTTTTCTAAGCGCATTGAATTCACCGTTAACCCGCTGAACATTACTGCCGAGCGTGCCGAGCGTATGATTTTTTCGCAGCCTATTATGTCCACTGGCAACGGCTTTCTTGTGAAGGCTAACAATGATATGAAGGGTTTCGAGGATCTAAAGGGTAAGGCTATCGCCGTCAATCGTGGAACGCTGTCAGACACGTGGGCTACTGCCAATTCAGCCACCTATGGATTTGAAGTTCAACGATACGATACCTTTCCAGACAGCGTGCAGGCAGTTTTGACCAACCGCGCCTTTGCGACCATCAATGAAGTGCCTACTACTATCTTTGCTGCTAGCAAAAATAAAGCAATCAAGGTCGCCTTCAAGGACTTCAGCGCCAGCCGCAATTTTGGCTACGCATTCCGCCCTGAGAGTGTTGATTACCGCAACAAGGTCGATGACGTACTCAAGTGCATGAAGATCGACGGCACTGTCGCAAAGCTACACGAAAAATGGTATGGCTCGGCCCCTGAAAAAGGCTCGGCACTTGTCACTACATACCCAGGTTACGGTGCCCCTAACTTCAAGGGTTACATACCGACTTCCCCCACGCCAGTCTGCTAATAAGTCCAAGACCTATACGCAATGCGATGACCTGAACACGGATATCCATGGATCGGCTTCTTGAGAATTTCCTAAACTTTTCGATTCTTGCCGAGGCATGGCCGACTGTGTTGCAGGGCTTTGGCCTGACTGTATTGATATCACTGCAGGTGATCGCCCTTGGGGTGGGAGCTGGTCTGGGTTTGGCGGTTTTGCGCTCAATGAAGCTAAGGGTGATGGACTGGCTGATTGTTGGCTGGGTGGACTTGTTCCGCACCTTACCCCAGCTGGTGATCATCATCGTGCTGTACTTCGGCATGCCTTATCTCGGGCTGACACTTTCGCCATTTGTTACCACTGTGCTGGCGCTTGCAGCAGTGCTGTCGGCGTTTTCCTGTGAAATATTTTGCTCGGCCATTTATGCGGTCCCGCGTGGCCAGTCGGACGCTGCGAGTGCGCTGGGCTTCGGTCCCCTGCGGCTGCTATTTCGAATCATCCTACCTCAGGCTTTGCGGCTGGCCACCCCGATGTTGACCAACCGTGCTATTTCGATCAGTAAGGGCACGGCGCTTGGCACTGCGGTCTCATTACCCGAAACCCTTGGACAAGCTCAGAGCTTCATGTCAATGGTTGCAAATCCATCACCACTGGCGTTGGCGGCGGCACTGTACTTAACGCTGTTCATCCCGTTGGTCGTTGCCAGTCGCTGGATCGAGTACGCCAGCAGCAAGGGCCGCTAAGCATTACAGATGAACGAACTTTTAGAAAATTTTGCGAACCTCGATTCGCTAATCATGATCTACCCGTTGCTGCTACAAGGCGTCCAGCTGTCAGTGATGCTGGCCATCGTAGCGCTTCCGCTGGCCATCTTGGCTGGTCTGACGATAGCGGTACTGTACAGCTTTGAAAAACCTTTGCTGCGTGGTTTTCTGTTGGTATGGATTGATCTATTTCGTTCCTTTCCCGTGGTGGTGCTGCTGGTACTGATTTACTTTGGTCTGCCTTTTTTCGGCCTGAAGTTCAACGGCTTTACTGCCGTGGTGTTGGCGTTGGTACTGAACAATTCCGGTTATTACGGGGAAATCTTTCGCGCTGGTCTGATCTCTGTCCCCAATGGTCAGCGCGAAGCGGCCCGGGCTCTGGGGTTTAAGCCGCTAAGGTTGGTGCTGGTGATCGTGCTGCCGCAGGCGATCCGTAACGTTTTGGCGCCGCTGGCCAGCAATTCGCTAGAGCTGATAAAGACCACATCTATAGGATCTATGGTGGCCATTCCAGAGTTACTGCGTTCGGCACGAGTCGCGCAGGAGCAGACATATAACCCGACTCCCCTCATGGCAGCCGCCGTGATTTTCTTTTGTCTGCTTTGGCCTATGGCCCGCTGGGTTGCCCGACTTGAGCGGCGCATGCTCGTTCCACGCTAGGAACAATCATATGACCACAATGATTACAGGAGGAGGTGGGTTTATTGGTTTGGCTCTGGCCGAACGGCTGCTTGCCAATGGTGAGCGTGTGGTGCTCTTTGACTGTGCCATACCACCCGCCGTGTTGATGTGCCACTTTGGCGCTCGGAAACCGCAATTGGTAGTAGGTGACATCCGTTCGGCAGCCGACATCGATGATGCACTGCACACGAATGATGTTGACCGAGTCATACATGCCGCGGCCATCACGCCCGATGCCGAGCGTGAGGCGCGTGAACCTCTCCGAGTGGTGGACGTTAACGTCGCCGGTACTGTTAATCTTTTGCAACGCTGCGCACTCGCCGTTCATACTGGGCGACAGAACCTTGGTAGGGTGCTTGTGTTAAGTTCGGTTGCAGTTTACGGGGTGTCTGCGCCGCTTAGGAATATGTACGAAGAAGGAAGCGCGCATCCAGCGCCGCTGTCCCTTTATGGAATCACAAAGCTTGCTTCGGAGCAAGCCGCATTGCGCCTTGCCGATCTTTACAAGCTTGATGTGTGCATCGCTCGCCTGGGGCCGGTCTTTGGTCCTTGGGAATATGCTACTGGCGTACGTGATGCCCTTAGCCCACATCAGCAGGTACTGGCTGCGGCACTGGCTGGCGAATCTGTGGTGCTGCCGCGCAGCATGCGGGCCGACTGGCTGTACTCTCGAGATGCAGCTCTCGCATTGGTCGCACTGATAACGCACCCGAGTTTACGTCACGCAATTTACAACGTGGGTGGTGCCGTGATGACGGATGTTAACCAGTGGTGCGACCTTGTGGCCGGTCTTCTCCCGCCGTTCCAGCAAGACTGGAGTTGGCGACAAGCCCAGCCTAACGATATGCCCACCATTCAATATGGTCTGCCGGTGGACCGGGCTGCACTTTCGATTGAACGTTTGCAATCGGAAATTTTTTGGTCACCTGCCTATAGCCTGGCACGAGCTGCAGCAGACCAAATTGCCTGGGAAACTCAGCCAGTCTGCATTGATGATCCTGCTTTTTCAATTGACCGAAAGTTTGAACATGGGACGTCTTGAAGGTCGTAGCATTCTCATCAGTGGGGCAGCCTCCGGTATTGGCCGTGCAATTGCGCTTCGTTTTGCCGCCGAGGGTGCTCGCTTGGTGCTAGCCGACTTGACTACCGTAGTGCGCGAAGGTGGGGAGCCGACAATCGATTTGCTGCGTACCCAAGGCGCAACCGCCGATCATCTACAAACCGACGTATCGGATGAAGCTGCAGCTGCGCAAGCCGTAGACTTTTGTGTCAAGCGCGATGGTCGGCTGGATGTATTGGTCAATAATGCTGCCATCAGCGTAGGTAAGCCGCTGCTCGAGACCAGCCTAGGGGAGTGGAACCGCGTGTTCGCGGTGAACCTGACCGGTGTATTTTTGATGTCGCGTGCAGCGATTAGTGTCATGTTGCAGCAGGACGAAGATGGTCTGGGCGTACGCGGACGTCTTGTCAATATCTCGTCGCAGCATGGGATGGTGGCTAGCCCAGAAGATGTGTCCTATGGGACGTCGAAATCCGGCGTGGTCTACATCACCCGTCAAATAGCCGTGGACTATGCGCCGGCCGGAATCATCTGCAACGCCATTGCGCCGGGCAAGATCTTGACAGGCAAGACGGGCAGAGCAATCGAGCAGAAATGGCTGGACTATTCCCGTCGCCGTACACCCATGCCGCGTTTGGGCTCCCCAGGTGACGTTGCCAGCGCAGCGCTTTTTCTGGCCTCTGACGATGCCAGTTTCATCACGGGTGAGAACCTTCTAGTCGATGGCGGCTGGATGGCCGGTTGACTCTTTTCAGCAGCAAGAAGGAAAAACCTTACATGACTTCAATTTCGAAGCCAGTGACACCAATGATTAAGCTCAGCGATGTGAGCAAGTGGTATGGTGATTTTCAAGTTCTTAAGAATATCGACTTTGAGGTGGGCCGCGGTGAGCGCATCGTGGTGTGCGGCCCTTCGGGCTCTGGGAAATCCACAATGATCCGATGTATCAACCGGCTTGAGGAGCACCAGCAAGGTAGCATCGTCGTAGACGGTACCGAGTTGGACCGCAACGCACGCAACGTTGATCTGGTGCGCCGCGAGGTGGGCATGGTTTTTCAGTCTTTCAATTTATTTCCACACTTGACAGTGCTGCAGAACCTTATGATCGCGCCGGTGCAGATTCGTGGCATCAGCAAAATTCAAGCAGAAGAGACCGCCCGCTACTTTCTGGACCGTGTTCACATATCCCAAAAAGCGGGTGACTACCCATTGCAACTCTCGGGAGGGCAGCAGCAAAGAGTGGCGATTGCACGCGCCCTGTGTATGAAACCAAAGATCATGCTGTTCGACGAGCCCACATCTTCACTTGATCCGGAAATGATAAAGGAGGTGCTTGACGTGATGGTCAAATTGGCCGAAGACGGTATGACCATGGTCTGCGTCACTCACGAGATGGGTTTTGCAAAGACGGTAGCAAACAGAGTTGCCTTCATGGATGCCGGCAGCATCATTGAGCAGGCTCCGCCAGAGGTGTTTTTCAACTCTCCCCAAAGTGCCCGTGCACGAGCTTTCCTTGGTCAGATCATGCACTGATACTGCTCTATGAAAAGTCTCTACAGGTTTTGGGGGATACCATGTCGTTAGGGTATCAAAGGCAAAGCGGGGGTACAGACGGGGGTACGAACTGGCTTCTGATTTTATGAAACCTAGCATTCACGAGGGTTTCAAGCTATCTTTCGAGCGGTTTCACACCAAATGAATCAATGACCTAAAGCTGCAAGGCTTTAGGTCGTTTTTTTTGGATTTTTAAAACTACACCTTCAAGCCAAGCCCTTTGTATTCAATGGGCTTGGGCTGGAAATCAGCGCTGGTGCTCGGCGGAGACGGGACGAGTCTCTCCAGTGGCTGTCACTGTTCTGGTGGCTTGCAGCGAGGCATAAGTCCAGAAAATCTTCATCGGCTCGGTCTCCGACAGATTGCGAAAACGGTGCGACACGTTGGGCGGAATCCAGGTGGTGTCTTGCGGGTTCAGCGCAATCGCTTCCTGGCCCTCCATGTCCATCATGGCGTGTCCTTCAAGCAGCATCACGCTTTCTTCACAGTTGTGGCTGTGAAAGGGGATGGCGACACCTGGCGCAAATTCGGTGATGCCGTTGATGAAACCCGTAGCGCCAAGCGATGGCGAAACCAGCGGGGTGGTGCGGGCGCCGCCGCCACGGTCATAGCTTTTGAGCTCAGTCGGGCGTAAAACGGTGGGGCGTGGGGTAGAGAGTGTAGTCATGGTGTTTTCTTTCAGTGGGTCTGAATGCCATTGTCTTTTCAATTCTAAAAACCAGATTCCACTGTGTCCAATGCTGAATTCGTCGAGTGGCATATCATTTCGCTATTGACAGCCCTGTGACACCGTGGAAAGAAGCCCGTGAATCTGAGAGCCCTGCGTTATTTCGTTGCAATTGCCGATGCCGGCAGCCTGACGGCGGCAGCCGCTGCAATTTCGATTGCCCAGCCCGCCTTGACGCGGCAATTGCGTGAACTTGAAGCCGATCTGGGTGTTCAGCTGCTGCATCGTACCCCCCGAGGTGTGTTGCTGACGCAAGCCGGCGTCACACTTTACGAGTCGGCGCAGCGCATGTTGGCCGAGGCCGCCCGGGTGCGTGAACATCTGGCGCGCCGTCAGGACAACAGCAGCGCCACAGTAGTGCTGGGTGCTTCGCCAACGCTGGCGCGAGTGCTTCTGCCCAATTTGTTTGAGAGTTGCCAGCGGTCATTGGCCGGGGTCAAGCTTCGCGCGCGCGAGGCCTTTACCCCGGCTTTGCTGGACTGGCTGGAGCGCGGCATGGTGGACATGGCCATCGTGACCAATCCCGAGGCCGGTCGGCCCTTGAGCCTGCATCCTTTGCTGGGGGAGCCGCTGGCGCTAGTCTCGCATGTGTCGCTCAAGTTAGACCCGGTCATTACTATCAGCCAGTTGGCCCGCATTCCATTGCTCATGACCAGCTTGCACCGCTCCATTGTTGAAAGGCAGCTGTTGCCGGTGGGCGGGCAGTTGATGGTGCAAGCTGAAATTGATTCGGTGGATTCCATCCGTGAGTTGGTTCAACAAGGCCAGTGGGCCACCATCATGCCGGTTTCGGTCTTTAAAGAGCCGCACACGGCCAAAACCATTCAGATGTCTGAAATTTCAGGCGTTCAACTCAATCGCCTGTTGGTCCTGGCCACACGTGTTGAGCGCCAAGACAATAGCGCGCAGCATGTGGTGCGCGAGATGATCGAATCAGAATTCGCACGCCTGTCCAGGCAAGGTATTTTCAGTTTTGCCGGGTCGGACAAAGACAGGCCTTGAGCTTTCGCAGCCCGTCAAAAAGCTGCGCTTAGCCGCCGGTCAAACCGGGCTCAGGTGATGTCCACCACGTGGGTGCCGAACTGACCTTGCTGGCGATCGGCGAAATAGCGTGTCAGCGTTTCTTTGACGGTGCGAAAAGCGATGTCGTCCCAGGGGATTTCAGCTTCGGTGAACAATCTGGCTTCCATGGTTTCATGGCCCGGGTCAAAGTCCGTGCTCAGCAGCTGTGCGCGGTAAAACAAATGCACCTGGCCTACGCGCGCCACGTTCATGATGGCGAACAGCGCTTGCATTTCAAACTGAGCCCCGGCTTCTTCTTGCGTCTCGCGCGCCGCACCCTGGGCAGTCGTCTCGCCTAACTCCATGAAGCCGGCCGGCAGTGTCCACATGCCACGTCGCGGTTCGATATTGCGTTTGCACAGCAAGACCTGTTCGCCGGACTCGCCCCACACCGGCACGGTGCCCACTACATTGAGCGGGTTTTCATAGTGAACCGTGTGGCAGGCGGTGCAGATGGCACGCTCTCGGGTGTCGCCATCGTCGGGTAAGCGGTAAGCCACCGGGCAGCCGCATTCTCGGCAGTGTTTCAGGGGCGTGCGTTGCATATTTCCTGTCAGTCTGACTTACAGACTAGTTCAAAGTGTTCCACCACAGGCGGCGAAGCGAAGAAAGGCCCCACAATCGCGCGCCAATCGGCAAATGCCGGCGATTGCCGGAAGCCGATGGTGTGGTCTTCTAAGCTGGCCCAGAAAATTTGCAGGATGTAGCGATCGGGGCTTTCGATGCCCTTGTTGACTTTGAATCCCTCAAAGCCTTTGGCGTGAGAAATAACGGTTTTAAGACCACGTTCGATGGCCTCGTCAAACGCAGCTTGCTGGCCAGGGTGGATGCAGATGTCTGCAAGTTCGAGAATCATGTTTTTCCTTTTGTGGTGCCCAAACTGGGAATGCGACTATTTTGGCTCGATTTTCAAACATCCATTCAGAGCTTACCTTCTGCCTCTGAGACAATGCGTGAATGAGCGAAAACACGAGCGCCGCCACGGCAACTCCCCCCCCTTCTTCGGTTGCCGGCAAACCTGCGCCCCGCGTTGGCTTCGTGAGCCTGGGCTGCCCCAAGGCGTTGACCGATTCCGAATTGATTTTGACGCGCCTGAGCGCCGAGGGCTACGAGACGTCCAAGACCTTTGAAGGCGCTGACCTGGTCATCGTCAACACCTGCGGCTTCATTGACGACGCCGTGCGCGAAAGCCTGGACACTATTGGCGAAGCGCTGGCGACCAACGGCAAGGTCATCGTTACCGGTTGCCTGGGCGCCAAGACCGGCGACAGCGGCGGCAACCTGGTCAAGCAAATGCACCCCAGCGTGCTTGCCGTGACCGGCCCGCACGCTACTCAGGAAGTCATGGACGCCGTGCATCTGAACCTGCCCAAGCCGCACGACCCCTTTATCGATCTGGTGCCCAATTCTTTTGGCATTGCCGGCATCAAGCTCACGCCGCGTCATTACGCTTATTTGAAGATCAGCGAAGGCTGCAACCACCGCTGCACGTTCTGCATCATCCCGTCGATGCGCGGCGACCTGGTGTCGCGCCCGATCGGCGACGTGCTGGGTGAAGCGCGCGCCTTGTTTGAAGGCGGCGTCAAAGAACTGCTGGTGATCAGCCAGGACACCTCGGCTTACGGTGTGGACGTCAAATACCGCACCGGCTTTTACGACGGCAAGCCAGTCAAGACGCGCATGCTCGAGCTGGTCAAGACCCTGGGCGAGCTGGCTGAGCCCTATGGCGCCTGGGTGCGACTGCATTATGTGTACCCCTATCCGAGCGTGGACGAGGTGATCCCGCTGATGGCCACTGGTCTGGTGCTGCCCTACCTGGACGTACCGCTGCAGCACAGCCACCCGGATGTGCTCAAGCGCATGAAGCGGCCCGCCAGCGGCGAGAAAAACCTCGAGCGCATTGCACGTTGGCGCGAAATGTGCCCCGAGATCGTCATCCGCAGCACCTTCATCGCCGGCTTTCCAGGAGAGACCGAGGCTGAGTTTGATCATTTGCTCGACTTCATGCGCGAAGCCCGCATCGACCGCGCCGGCTGCTTTGCCTACAGCCCGGTCCAAGGCGCTGCGGCCAACGACATACCCGGCATGCTGCCGCAGGAAGTGCGTGAAGAGCGGCGCGCCCGCTTCATGGCCGTGGCCGAAGAAGTCTCCAGCCAAAAGCTGCGCGAGCGCGTGGGCGCGACCATGCAGGTGCTGGTTGATTCCGCACCGGCGCTCGGTCGCAAGGGCGGGGTGGGCCGAAGCTACGCGGATGCGCCGGAAATTGATGGCACCGTGAAACTGCTGCCGCCCGAAAAAATCAGTAAAACGCTCAAGGTGGGAGAGTTCACACGGGCCCGCATTGTGGGCACCCAGGGCCACGACCTGGTGGCTGTACCGGTCTGAAAGACTGATTCAGCTCAGCCAAGCTCCAAACCGACGAAAAAAAGCCCACCAAAAGTGGGCTTTTTTTGAGTTTTTTGGTCGGAGTACAAGGATTCGAACCTTGGACCCCCTGGTCCCAAACCAGGTGCGCTACCAGACTGCGCCACACTCCGACAAGTCTCAAATTATAGCCCGATAAGACCGGTTTTTACCCGGGTTCGTTTTTTGGGCGCTTAGCGGCGCACCAGCTGGGTTTTGCCAAATAGGATTTCTTTGGCTTGCGCGTCGTTCACTGGTGGACGCAAAGCTGTCAATACCTCCACGCCGCGTTGCACAGCCGGGCGGGCGGCGATCAGGTCAAACCAGCGCTTGAGGTGCGGGTAGTCGGCCCAGTCAATGCCTTGGTTGGCCCAGTTGCGCAGCCAGGGGAAAATGGCAATGTCGGCGATGGTGTACTGATTGCCGGCGATGAATTTATGGCTGGAGAGTTGCTTGTCCATCACGCCGTAAAGGCGCTTGGTTTCGTTGGTGTAACGGTTGATGGCGTACTCGACTTTTTCCGGAGCGTAAATGCGAAAGTGATGCGTTTGCCCGAGCATGGGCCCGACGCCCCCCATTTGGAACATCAGCCATTGCAGCACCTGGTATTTAAGCCGGTCTGTTTTAGGCAAAAACTTGCCGGTTTTGGCGGCCAGATAAAGCAAGATGGCGCCCGACTCGAACAGCGAAATGGGTTGGCCGTCCGGACCGTTCGGGTCCACGATGCCGGGGATGCGGTTGTTCGGGCTGATGGCCAGAAACTCTGGCTTGAATTGATCACCTTTGCCGATGTTGACCGGAATGGCCTGCCAATCGCGTCCTTCTCGCAGGCCGCACTCCTCGAGCATGATGTGGACCTTGTGGCCGTTGGGCGTGGCCCATGAGTAAACCTTGATCATCTTGTTTCCTGATGTGTTGCAAAAAATAAGTCTTCACTTTAGTACAAAGCCAACCGGCTTGCAGGCGGTCAGCGCTGACTTTGCAGCGCAAAGCGCCAGGCTAACTCGGCCAGCGGCCGTGCCCCTGCGGCAGAGGCCACTGCCTGCGCACTGGCAGCTGTACCTGCCTCGACCCGCTTGGCGATGCCTTGCAAGATGGCGGCCATGCGAAACAGGTTGTAGGCGAGGTAAAAATCCCAGTCGCTCAGCACGGCTTCGGGGGTACTCAACCCGGTACGCTCGCAGTAACGTCGCACATAGTCAGCTTCTGTCGGAATACCCAGGTTTTGCAGGTCCAATCCACCGATACCGCGAAAGGTGCCGGGGGGGATGTGCCAGCCCATGCAGTGGTAGCTCAGGTCGGCCAGCGGATGCCCCAGGGTTGAGAGTTCCCAGTCCAGAACGGCAAGTACGCGCGGCTCTGTGGGGTGAAAAATCAGGTTATCGAGTCTGAAGTCGCCGTGCACGATGGAGACCATGGCAGGGTCCATCGCCGCCGCCGGCACATGGGCAGGCAGCCAGGCCATGAGTCGGTCCATCTCCTCGATGGGCTGCGTGATGGAGGCGCTGTATTGCTTGCTCCACCGGCCGATCTGGCGCTCGAAATAATTACCCGGCTTGCCGTAATCGGCCAGCCCCCGGGACGCAAATGGCACGCGGTGCAAAGCGCTGATGACGCGGTTCATTTCGTCGTAAATTTCGGCGCGTTCGGTCTTCGTCATGCCGGGCAGGGACTGGTCCCAGAGTACCCGGCCTTCGACGAATTCCATCACGAAAAAAGCCCTGCCGATGACCGACTCGTCTTCGCACAGGCAGTGCATACGCGGGGCCGGTACATCGGTGCCGGCCAGGCCTTGCATGACCTTGAACTCTCGCTCGACTGCGTGCGCAGAGGGCAGCAGCTTGGCCACCGGGCCAGGCTTGGTACGCATCACATAAGCGCGCCCTGGTGTGATGAGTTTGTAGGTAGGGTTGGACTGACCGCCTTTGAAAATTTGCACCGTCAGCGGGCCATCAAAGCCTTGTAGGCGCGAAGACAGGTAAGCGCTCAAAGCAGCGATGTCAAAAGCATGTGCCCCGGTGACTTCGCGGGTACCGATGAAATGATCAAAGTTGCTCATGGCTCAGTGATGGGCGCAGAACTGCTGCGTTAAAAAAAGAGCGGTTTGCGTTTTTGTAAAAAAGCTTCTATGCCTTCGCCGGCATTGCGGTGCTGCAGATTTTTTACAAAATGATCGCGCTCGCTCGCCAGTTGCTCGCTCAGCGTATGAGCCTGGGCTTCATTGATGAGATCTTTGATGGTGGCCAGAACGTTGGGGGCACGCTCATTGAGTTGCTCGGCCAGTTGCAGAGCGGCCGACAGGGCGTTTGCGACCGGTACCAGCCCATGGACCAGGCCCAGGTCGTTCAGCTGCGCCGCAGGTATACGCTCACCGAGCATCAACAAGCGGGCGACCACTGTGCGCGGCAGGGCGCGCGCAAGCGCCCAGCTGCCGCCGCCATCGGGCGACAGGCCGACGGTGCTGTGCGCCATGACGAACACAGCGTTCTCGGCTGCCACCATGAAATCGCAGGCCAGCGCCAGCGAAAATCCGGCGCCTGCGGCAGCGCCTTCCACCGCAGCGATCACCGGTTTGGGGAAGGTCCGGATAGAGTCAACCCAGCTGTGCAAGGCCTCGATACTTTGCGCCTGAACTTCTGCCGGTTTTTGCCGGTTGGCCTGCAGTCGCTGCAAGTCAGCGCCGGCGCAAAATGTGCTGCCTTCCCCGGTGATGACAACGCTGCGGATTTCGGGGTTGTTTTCGGCCGCATTCAGCGCTTCGACACCGGCGGCATAGATTTCGGGGCCCAGTGCGTTGCGGTGCTCTGGGTTGCTGAGCGTCAGGATCAGCGTGCGGCCTTCGCTGGTGCTTTTCAGGGCGCCTGCCATTTCAGTTTTCCTCTTGCAGCAGACTCAGACCTATGGCTCCGCGTCGACGCAGCCAGGGTGACGGCCGGTAGCGAGGATCCCCATAAACGGTTTGCATGTTGAACAAGACTTCCAGCATGTTGGTCGGCCCGTAAAGGTTACCCATCGCCAATGGCCCTTGCGGGTAACCCAGACCGAGGGTGACAGCGGTTTCCAGATCTTGCGGGCTGCAGATGCCTTGCTGGCACATGTCGCTGGCAATGTTGACGATGTGAGCTAAAACGCGCTGCGAGACAAATCCGCCGCTGTCGCGGATCACGCTGACGGCCTTGCCGTCGCGGGCAAACAGCGCGTGGGCGGCGTTGCGCATGTCGGCGCGGGTGGCCGGGTTGGTCGCCAGCACGCGGCGTTTGGTTTGCGCATCGTCGATCAGCATGTCGATGCCGACGGTGCGCGCCGGGTCCAAGCGCTCGACCACGGCCACGGTGGTGATGTCAAAACCCAAAGGCGCCACAAGCGTCAGGGCGTTCATCGAAGGCGATGCGCCGGTCTCGATGGTCGCGCCCAGGGTTTTCAAAAGCAGCAAGAGTTCGGCGCGGCGCGAGGCGCGCGGCGACACCCACACCGGCGGCATGTCGGTCACAACGGGTACAGGGGCCTCGGCCGGTAATTCGGCTACGCCATTGGCGTACTTGTAGAAACCTTCGCCGGTTTTTTTGCCCAGCAGGCCACCTGCCAGTCGCTGCGCCGTGATGAAGCTGGGGCGGTAGCGAGGCTCTTCGTAGTACTGGTGGTAGATTGACTCCATCACCGGGTGCGATACGTCCAGAGCGGTCAGGTCCATCAACTCGAAGGGGCCGAGCTTGAAGCCGGCCTGGTCTTTCAAAATGCGGTCAATGGTGGCGAAATCGGCAATCCCTTCGCCCACA
>JBIKHX010000106.1:0-6670 GCA_044361945.1 Polaromonas sp.
GCGATAGAGGCTATGGCCAATTCCTGGCGCATTGAGTTGGCAGCGCATGGTGTTGCTGTGGGTGTTTTGCACGCCGGTTGGGTGCGCACACCCTTGGTGAGTGAAGGCGCTTTGCACCCGGGCTTTGTGCGTCTACGCGCCACCATGCCCGGCCCCTTGAACCGTGAAACATCGCCAGAAGATACGGCACGTGTCATTGTGCGCGCCATGGTGAAACGCCAGTCAAGAGTATGGCTACCGGGCTGGCTGCGCATTTTGTTTGCACTGCGTGCCTTATTGCACATGCCCTTTGCAGAGCGTGAGCTGCTGCGTGCTGCTCCTGAAATTGAAGCGATGTACCTGGAGGGATTACGCGCAGAGGGGGCCTTGGCCTCGAGCTTCGGGCCCAGAGAGCGGGAGCGTACGCTGCGCCGCGCACAGCAAGCCGGCCGCTGAGCTCATGCGCGCCTGGGCATGCGCCAGGGCAACATCATGCGCACAGGCAGGGAAACCACCCGTGGAATGTCCAGCGACTCATGCACGGCGGTCACTGTCTCCCCCAGCAGATTCGCGCGCAGCAATGAACGCACATAAAACGGCGTGTCTTCCAAGGTTGTGATGACTTCAGGGCTGCTTTCTGGATCAGAGCACATTCCGCGTGCAATTCTCCAGCCGGAAGCCGGCAGGTGATGGCGCTTTGGCGCTGTGAATGCCGCGTAGCTGCCATCAGGGGAAAAGCGCTGTGCCACCACACGGCCTGGACCCTGCTTGGGTCTGACGTCGTAGACCACACTGGTGTCGCCATTGGCCATTTCGGCGCGCGCCCAATCCCAGTCCTTGAATCCTCTGTCTACGGGCTCATCGCCTTCGTTGGAATCCAGGTAGGCGTGCCCCTGCCAACGCAGTCCAGGGCTGTTCATGTCAACTTCAACCCGTGAACACGGCGCGATGGGTCCCCAGCGGTGCCGGCCCATGTTGTCCAAGGGCGTGACAAATTGACACAGGCCCGCAGGGCGCACAGTCACGCGTCCGCGCACCCGCATGGGCCAAGGCACATTGATTTCGTCAATGTCAATGGTCAAAGCTTGACCATCCCAGTGAAGGCAGCTGGGTCCGATTTTGAAGCGGTTTGAGCTGCGTTCTATGTGCGAGCGGCCACGCTCGGTCATGGTCCAGCGCCTGCCAGATTTGCCATAGAGCGCAACATTCAAGGCGCAAAAATTGTCCGGATCAGCAAGGCCGCCTTCCCGGTGACGAGCCCACGCGTAATAAGGTGAAAACACACTGCCGACAAAGGCGATGATGGTCAGCCCATGCTGGCCATCATCGCTCAGGGCATCGACATACCACCAGAGATAACCACCCGGCGGGACTTCCTGGTCAAACCGAGGTCCGCCATCAGCGTCGCGGCCGCCAACCGCCCGGACATGGCCGCCATCGGCACGCCCGGACCCGGATGCACGCTGCCCCCCGCCGTGTACAGGCCCGGTATTTTGCTGCGAGAAGAGTGGCGCGCAAAGGCCGACATCCAGCCGTGGGTCGCTTGTCCGTACAGGGCGCCCCCACTGCCCGGGAAAAGTTGCGCAAAGTCCTTGGGCAATGTTCGCACCACTTGCTGGGGCGTAGCCTGAATTTCCAGGCCACAGCGACGCATCAGGGCCAGGCTGCTTGTTTCGCACGCTTGTATCTCCTTGGAGTTGAATGAGCGAGTGTCGCCATCGGCTGGCGCGTTGACGAGGCACAAAATTCTTTCCAGTCCCGACCTGGCCAGCCCGGTGTCGCTGCGGTCCTGTGCACAAACATACACCGTTCCTTGCGCCGGCAGTCTGCGTTTTTGAAAAATATCATCGAATTCACGTCGATAGTCCTGGTTGAAAAAAACATTGTGCCGAACCAAAGGAAAACCTTGTGTCTGTGCGTGCATAGACATGGTGAAGGCAGAAAGAGAGCGTTCGGCTGCGCGAGTCGGCGTGAAGTCAGCAGCCACGGCATCACCCAGTAGGCCCGCACCCAATGCAGAAACATCGCCATTGAAAACGACATGCTCAGCCTCTAGGGTTTCGCCAGAGCTGAGCTGCACACCATTGACTTTGCCGTCCTTTGTCAGAATTCGGACACAGGGGCTGTTGTACCTGGCTTTCACGCCGTGCTTTTCACCCAACTGCGCCAAAGCTTGTGCCACTTGGAACATACCACCGGACACCGACCAAACACCATCGAGCTCCACTTGTGCCACCAACATCAGCGTCGCAGGTGCCAACCAGGGTGAAGAGCCGCAGTAGGTGGCATAACGGCCAAACAATTGCTGCAAACGCGGGTCATGAAAATGCCGGCTGAGGCTGTTCCACAAGCTCGCAAATGGCCCCAAACCAGTGAGGGTGGCCATACCACTGAGCCCCAAGTCGCCGACCATGCTGAGTAAATCCGGGCGTTCGCTGCGTATATATGGTTTTTCTAAGGTCGCATAAAGACGTTGAGCCTGTTGGCAAAATTTTAAAAATCTGCGCGATTCTTGTGGACTACTGAACTGCGCAATGGCATCGGCCGTACGGGCTGTGTCAGAAAATAAGTCCAGCGTTTGCGGTGAGGCGTCCCAGGCATGCCTGGCCAACACATCCAGGGGCTCGAGCTGCACGATGTCCTGCAGTGAGGTGCCCATCTCTTGCAGCATTTGGTCCAGCACCCAACGCATGGTAAAAACCGTCGGGCCCGAATCAACACCCACGCCATCGACCTGCACCTGCCGGATTTTCCCGCCGGGGGTGCCAGCACTTTCCAGCAAGGTGACATCCAGACCGCGGTGGGCCAACACCAGGGCGCTGACCAGACCCGCTATGCCGGCGCCAACTACCACCACGCGAGGTGTTCGCTGGGCTTCAGGCATAGGTTTTACCGTGCCACTGCCCTTTGACGTCTACGGGGACAAAGCGGGCGAACATGGACTCTGAAAAAAAACCGTGTTGAGCGGCCGCTTGAATTGCTTCTAAATGCGAGCCGGACCGGGCGTATGCATTCATGTCGGCCACGCTGTCCCAAATACTGAAAGTGACCTGGCGAAAAAACGGGGCCTCACCCAAACCCACGGCCAACTGACAACCTTTGACATTCGCGAGTGCAGTTTGAGAAGGCGGTGCATGCCGCCAGAATGCGTGCGCCTTGCTGAACTTGATGGAAGCACGCGTGAGGGCGGCCACCGGACCTGTCAAAGGCTCTTCTGCACGAACCTGTAAAGAGTGGCCGTCCCAACTGCCTCGACACGACCAGGTTTGCAGCGTGACCCCACAAAATTCCCGGGAGCGGTCCCGGTACTCTTGAACCAGGGCAGACTTCGCTACAAAGTTGGCTGCTGCTTGGGCAGATTCGAACAAGGCAAACAAACCCTGGCGCGATGCACTGGGTCTCAGTCCGAACCCGCCCTCATGACCACTGCCTAAAACTTTGGAAAAAACAAGCCCTGGCACAGCTCGCAAAGCTCTCGGCCCTTTGACAATGCGCGACCAGCCCCAGAGTCTGGAGCTTTCAACAATATCAGACAGCAATAGGACTGCCGTTTGACCATCTTGCGCTGGAATTTGTCCCGTCAGCATGCTTGAAATACCCATAAAAAAAGGCCTGCACCTCCAAAGTGTGCAGGCCTTTCGAGACTCAGATTTTAAGGCTTCACGACAGCTTGAAGCTCTGGAAAATCTTTGGCCATTTTTGCACCATAAAGCGGTTTGTAGGCGCCTTGGTGGCATGTGCTGCAATTGACTTTGGCCACATCACCCTTGGGTCCGAGTCGATTGGCGGGGAACTGATCGGTGAGCGGAATGATGTACTCATTGTTCAAATCCCGCGCCATCCGGATACCGTGCCAAGCGGTCACGCGTTGTGGCCTTGACTCTTCCCACGAGGCAAAGTTACGCGTGTTGTGGCAATAGGTGCAGTTCACACCCAAAGACTCCGACATGTGCACCATCAGTGAATAAACGTGCTCCGCTTGTTTGGTCGATGCGCGGTTGTTATAAGCGCCAACACCTGTCATGGCTGTGTTGCTGTTCACACGGATAGGCTCTGCGCCCATCAGATAGGGCGAGAAAGGATCAAAAGGCAAAGACGTCAAACCGACTGCTTTGGTTGCAATGTTCTGACCTGCCAGATCGCCCAACAAGCTATTTGCATATTTACGATCTTTTGGCGCAGTCCAAACTTGCGTTGGGACATTGTTGCCTCGGTGGCAGGTGTAGCAGGTCACGCCGGTTTCAGCCACGTGCGCTTTGTAGTCTTGATTGACCTTTTGTGTCATTTCAATCATGCGTCTGGCAACCACCTTGGTGTACTTGCTGTCGTCAGCAAAGTTTTCGACTTTGTGACAGTAAGCGCAACCAGCTTCCGGTGCAACCCACTCGGTGATGGATGCCATATGGCGATTGAATTGACCCACGCTCAGGTCGCCCAACACCTTGACGTTCTGGTAGACGTCGCGGGCTTTAGGTCCATCCGCGGAGGCCGCTTCTGCCGCAACAGGTGCAGCATTCAGAGACGCCTGCTTGGCCAGGGTGCGGGGGTTGTAAATCTGCTCCATCCCCGTGCCCCGGTAACCGGTCTGGACCGTTTCAATGGGAGGCCGTTCGCAACCTGACAGGAGCAATGCAGAGGTCAGTAACAAGCTTGTTTTAATCATGTTGATCATGGCTTCACTCCGAGAATAGCGGGGTCTACAACAACCGGACTGCCCAGCGGATAAGCAGGCACAACGTGGTGTTTCACAGACCAGAGATACCAGTTGTCAACGACGGTACCTGTGAGCAAGATACCGATGCCGCCAACCAGGGGGCAAAGGACAGCAAACCACCAGGCCCAGCGGTGAATAGATTCCATGGTGGCGTTAAAGCCCATAGTCCAACGCCAGAACAAGCCAGCACGCTCAGAGGCGGTTCCACGATCGACGATTTGCTCAATCTCACGCTCACCACCGTAGCGGCCCACAGCCAAAATCGTGGCGCCGTGCATCGCAAACAAAAGTGCCGAGCCATACAGGAAAACAATCGACAGCGCATGGAAAGGGTTGTAGAACAAATTACCGTAACGCAGTGAGATCGCAGAGACCCAATCGAGATGCGGAAAGATGCCAAACGGTACCGCTTCAGACCAGCTTCCCATCATGATGGGGCGGAAAAAGCCGCACACCAGATACAGCCATATCGCGGCAGCGAAGGCCCAGGCCACATGCGTTCCCAAACCAAGCTGTCGGGCGCGCCTGTAGGTTCTAGCCCACCACAGCAAAATGGAGACGGTCAGCATGAAGCCTACGATCAGCCACCAACCGCCTTGCGCCAGCGGCGGTATGCTTAAACCGTAGGCTGGTGGTGGCGGCTCCAGCGCGAGCCAGAATAATTGGCGCAGCAACTGGATCGGATTCCAATCGACAGAGGCCAACATGTTAAAGCCAATGATGTTGAAAGCAGCGATGCCGAAGACCAAGGAAGCAACACCCAAAGAACCCAAGTAAACAGGGCCGATTTGTGCGTTTCCGATACGTCCTAGCAGGTGCAGCAGAAACGGCGTTCCAGTGCGCTTGTCGTCGCCGCGCGGTAAGTCAATGCCGTTGTGCAAAGGCCCTACGGGCTGCACCGATGTGAAAAGATTTTGATATTCAGCCATTTCAATTTCCTCTTTTCTTGATCAAGTGCGCCAGATAGGCATGTTCAGCCACCAGCCCCACCACTCAGGCCAGGCACCTGTCCAAAAGGGTCCGCTGACCACAATACAAACAATGCCAAACCACACACCTGCCAGTGCCAGGAACAAGCCAAGGCGGTGGATACCCAAGGTACCGACTGAGTAACCAATCAGGTCGCGAAAGAAAGTGTCCTCGTGTTCAGGCGACTTCACCACTTGGCCTTTGCCAGGGTTGGTGGCAGACAGCACCAAGCCGCCGTGCATCGAGAGCGCTAGGGTGGCCGCGAAAAACAAAGTCACAGCGATCATGTGCCACGGGTTGTAGTGAAAGTGCAGGTACTGGTAAGCGGTGTTGCTTACCCAGTCAAGGTGGCTGTAAATGCCGTAAGGGAAAGCATGTCCCCAAGCACCCATCAACACGGGACGAATCACCTGCAAGCTGACATAGGCCAGGATGGCCATGCCAAACGCCGCAGGCACATGCAAACCCATGCCCAACTTACGGGCTATTTCAACTTCGCGCAGCGCCCACGACACAAATGCGCCGATCGCACACACGGTGATGAGTTGCCACAAGCCCCCTTCCATCATGGGTGCGAAACGCAGCCCATAAGAAATATCAGGCGGGGCAATATTGATTTGCCACAGGTTCCATGTGGGCCCCATGGCGGCTCCCCACAAAATCATCATGGTGCCAGACAAGGCGAAAAAGAGTGTCGTCACTCCAAAGAAGCCGACATAAAAGGGACCGACCCAAAAGTCAAACAGGTCGCCCCCGAAAAGGGTACCGCCTCTTACGCGGTATTTGCGTTCAAAACTTAGCATGGACATAGTTGCATCCTCCGACCGAATGACTGTTTTAAAGGTCTTCTAGGCTTCACTTTAAAAATCTTAAAAAAGGACAGACGCATCGTTCAAAAATGAGCGAATTGCGCCTGTCTTAATAAAGACCAGAGGTCTTTACTTTTGCGGCAAAGCCGCGTTCTGTGGTTGCTGTGCTTTCGCCGCTGCGACTTTCGCCGTATCGGGA
>JBIKHX010000108.1:0-6656 GCA_044361945.1 Polaromonas sp.
CTGATGTCCACGATGTGGGCAGCAGACGCCGGGCTGTCTTCGTCGGCGACAAAGCTGTCACGAAATGTGAAATACAAAGAGGTGAAAAACATAGACACCATCAGCATGGCGGCCGGAAACATGGCCACGCCGGCAAATTCAGGGTTGCCCAGCAAGGTGGCGAGCAAGGCCACCACCAAAGCCATGGCGAAAAACAAAAGCACCCAAACCAGCGCAAAAACAGTCAGCGCACCGAAATTTTTATAGCAGGCCATGAAGCTGAAAAACAAGCTTTTAGCGGGCGACACACCGTGCCAGTGCACCAGCGCGGGCGCATGCCAGAACAAGAGCGACAGCGGCAGGTACATCAGCATGGCCGCCCACATGGCCATCTGAAAGTCAGCTTGTGAGACCAACTCTTCGCTGATCTTGCCGCCCAGCAGGTAAAGCCTGGCGAACTGCCCGCCGTCAATCAGCGCAGTCAGCCCCATGATGCCCAGAAAAGCCACGGCATACATCAGACCGAGCATGAGCATGGCGCGTTTGCGCTGCTGACCGGCTCTGAAGGCGCTGATCAATATCGAGGGCATGGGGAATTTTCCGCGCGTTGACTCCAGCGTCGCGGCCATCAGCCCCAGTGTGGCAGCGGGCAGCAATGCCAGCGCCAGCGCACTGCCCAGGTAGGGTAAAAACGCAGCGACTGAAAGCAGCGCCATGAACATGAAAAACAAGCCCGCCAGCGCCAGCGGTTGTTTGAAAAATGTCTGCACGCCCAACTTGGCCCAGGTAATGCCAGTGCGCGCCGGAACAATGTTGAGTTTCATGGCCGTGGTGTCAGTTTGAGTTAGGGGTGTTGGGGGTGCCCGGCCGGCCTTAAGAGGCCAGCGCAAAGCCGGGCACCAGACGCTGGCGCAGCACGCGTTCAAAATGCCCGGGGTCATGGGCTTTGAGCATGGCGGCGTCACGCGGCAGGTGAAAGTCCCACAAGCGGGATGTCCAAAAACGCAGTGCGCCGGCACGCAGCATGGCCGGCAGCAAATGACGCTCTTGCAAAGTCAGGGGGCGCACCGCCTGGTAAGCCGACAGCAGTGCATTGGCACGCAGTGCATCGTCCTGCCCGGTGGCCAGGTCGATGCACCAGTCGTTCAGGCAAACCGCAATGTCAAACAAAAAGCTGTCGCAACCGGCAAAGTAAAAATCAAAAAAGCCGGTCAGCGTGGCGCTGTGCCCGCCGCTGCCGTCGGTCTCAAACATGACGTTGTCGCGAAACAAATCGGCATGCACAGGACCACGCGGCAGCGCGCGGTAGGCTGACGATGCGGCCACATGGTTTTGAAAAGCCAGCTCGCCCAGAATCAGCGTGCGCTGCGCGTCGCTCAGAAAGGGCAGCACCACCGGCACCGTCTCGTTCCACCAGGCCAGCCCGCGAAGATTGGGCTGCTGCATCGCAAAATCGCGGCCGGCCAGGTGCATGCGGGCCAGCATGTCGCCGACTGCCGTGCAGTGTGCAGCCTGCGGCGCCAGCTCGCTGCTGCCGCGCAGCTTATTGACCACAGCAGCCGGCTTGCCTTTGAGCCGGTGCAATATTTCGCCGGGCCGTACATCGGTCAATTCGGGCTGGCTGAGCAATGCCGCTTGGGCAGCGGGCACTGCTTTGCGTGGCTTTGTCTGGATGGCCGGCGCTGGCGCCGGTGGCGCCGTCTGTGGGTCGGGCACGGCAATGCCGCGGCCGGCCAGGTGTTTCATGAGCTGCAGGTAAAAAGGCAGTTGCTCAAAGCGCAGCCTTTCAAACAGCGTCAGGACATATTCGCCCTGGTCGGTGTCTACAAAGTAGTTGGTGTTTTCGATGCCGCCTGTGCATCCCCGAATGTCTTGCAGCTGACCCAGGCCCAGCGCCTTGAGAAAAGCGCTGGCCTCGTCAAAGGAGACCTCGGAGAAAACGGCCATGCTGAAACCCGGATAACTGGAAAAGAAAAAAGGGACGCTGTCAGGTGCAGGCCACGCGGGGCTTTAGAACTTCAGGATATTCCAAAAGCGCGCGCCGGCGCTGCCTTTGTCCGAGGCGGCGCCGCTGCCGTTGCGCGATGCATCCATGGGGCGTACTTCGTAGGCCGGCATGTCTGCGGCCGGCTGCACGGTGATGCTCTGGGTTTCGCCGCCAACACGCAGCTCGTCAATGCGCGAACCGGCGTCCTGGGTGCGGATGCGCTCAATGCTGGGGTCCGGGCGGCCTGGGGCTTTGCCAGCCGGCTTGCTCACGGGGGCGGCGTTGGAGGCCGGTGGTGAAGCAGTTGTTTGGGCGCCGGCCGGGGCCGCGCCAAAAACCACCAGAGCAGCCAGCAAAAAGGGGCGATAACGGTGTTGCATGGGGCCATTGTAGGCGGGGCGCGGCTGGTGGCAAGCCCGGCATCCGGACCCCTCTTAAATCCCCGACAATCGCTGCACATGACCACCGATTCCCAAACCTTGTTGCTGGTAGACGGCTCCAGCTACCTGTACCGCGCATTTCATGCCATGCCCGACTTGCGCGTGGTGGCCGGCGACCCGACCAGCCCGGCCACCGGCGCCATCCGCGGCATGATCAACATGATGCAAAGGCTGCGCAAGGATGTGCGGGCTGACTATGCGGTGTGCGTTTTTGATGCCAAGGGCCCG
Organism: Polaromonas sp.; assembly: GCA_044361945.1. Taxonomy (GTDB): domain Bacteria; phylum Pseudomonadota; class Gammaproteobacteria; order Burkholderiales; family Burkholderiaceae_C; genus Polaromonas. Next base: position 2,635 of record JBIKHX010000108.1, read on the forward strand.
ACCTTTCGCGATGCGCTTTATCCGGCTTACAAAGCCCAGCGCTCGGCCATGCCGGACGACTTGCGCAGCCAGGTGGAGGCTATTCACGAGGTGGTCCAACTGATGGGATGGAAGGTGCTCAGCGTGCCGGGCGTTGAAGCCGACGACGTGATCGGCACGCTGGCCTGCATCGGCTCGCAGCAAGGCATTGAGGTCATCATCTCCAGCGGCGACAAAGACCTGAGCCAGCTGGTGGACCAGCGCATCACTGTCATTGACACCATGAACGAGCGCAGGCGTGATCTCGCTGGTGTCGAGGCAGAGTTCGGTGTGCCGCCGCGGCTGATGATTGATTACCAGACCCTGGTCGGCGACACAGTCGACAACGTGCCGGGTGTGCCCAAGGTGGGCCCCAAGACCGCTGTCAAGTGGCTGCTGGAGTACGGCTCGCTGGACGCGCTGGTGGCGCGTGCTGATGAGATCAAGGGTGTGGCCGGCGAGAACCTGCGCCAGTCGCTGGACTGGCTGCCGCGCGGGCGTGAGCTGCTGACCATCAAGACCGACTGCGATTTGCAGCCCTACATTGAGGGCCTACCGGCGCTGGACCAGATCACCCTGGGGGCGCAGCAGACCGAAGCGCTGCAAGCTTTTTACCTGCGCTTCGGCTTCAAGGGACTGGTCAAAAGCCTGGAGCATCCCAACCCGACTGATGAGCCGGCCGGCGCGCCGGCCCGGCAGGTCAAGCCCCGGCAAAATACACACAGCGACTCACCGGGCTTGTTTGACGAGCCCGACCTGGCGCAAACCGCAGCAGCTGTTCAAGCTGTCGATGTGCACTGCGACACCATCCTGAGCTGGGCGGCCTTCGATGCGCTGCTGGCCCAGATCGAGAGCGCCGAGTTGGTGGCCGTGGACACGGAGACCACGTCAATTGATGCAATGCAGGCCCGGATGGTGGGTCTGAGCGTGAGCCTGAAACCCGGGGCGGCGGCTTACATTCCGCTGGCGCACGACCACCCGGGCGCTCCCGAACAACTGCCGCTGGTCGAGGTGTTGGCGCGGCTCAAGCCCTGGCTGGAGAACCCGGCCCGGCCCAAGCTGGGCCAGCACATCAAATACGACCGCCATGTTTTTGCCAACCACGGTATTGAGGTGCAGGGCTACCGCCACGACACCATGCTGCAAAGCTATGTGCTGGAAGTGCATAAGCCGCATGGACTGGCCAGCCTGGCTGAGCGCCACCTGGGCCGCAGCGGCATCAGTTTTGAAGACCTGTGCGGCAAAGGTGCCAGCCAGATCAAGTTCAACCAGGTCGATGTCGCCAAAGCCAGCCAATACGCCTGCGAAGACGCCGAGCAGACCCTGGCCGTGCACCGCTTGCTTTGGCCAGTGCTGCAGGCTAATGCCAAGCTGCTGTTTATTTACGATCTGGAAATCCAATCCAGTGAAGGTCTGTACCGCATCGAGCGCAATGGCGTGTTGATAGACGCGCCCATGCTGGCTGCGCAAAGCGCCGAGTTGGGCGCCCGCATTGTGCAGCTCGAAGCCGAGGCCCACGCCTTGGCAGGCCAGACTTTTAACCTTGGTTCGCCCAAGCAGATCGGTGAGATTTTCTTTAGCAAGTTGGGTTTGCCCGTGGTCAAAAAAACCGCCACCGGCGCGCCCAGCACCGACGAAGAAGTGCTGGAAAAACTCGCTGAAGACTATCCGCTGCCGGCCAAAATTCTGGAGCACCGCGGCCTGTCCAAGCTCAAAGGCACTTACACCGACAAGCTGGCGCAACTGGCGCACCCGCGCACCGGCCGCGTGCACACGCATTACGCCCAGGCGGTGGCTGTGACAGGCCGCTTGTCGAGCAACGAGCCCAACCTGCAAAACATTCCGGTCAAAACCGCCGAAGGCCGTCGCGTGCGCGAAGCCTTCACGGCTGCCCCCGGCTGCGTGATCGCCAGTGCAGACTACTCGCAAATCGAGCTGCGCATCATGGCGCATATCAGCGAAGACGCTGCCTTGCTGCGCGCTTTCAACGAGGGTCTGGACGTGCACCGCGCCACCGCTGCCGAGGTTTTTGGCGTGGCGCTGGACCAGGTCAGCAGTGAGCAACGACGCTATGCCAAGGTGATCAACTTCGGATTGATTTACGGCATGAGCAGCTTCGGGCTGGCGCGCAACCTGGGCATTGAAACCAAGGCCGCTGCCGCCTACATCGACAAATACTTTCAGCGCTACCCCGGGGTCAAGACTTACATGGACGAGACCCGTTTGTCAGCCAAGAGCCTCGGCTATGTCGAGACGGTATTCGGCCGGCGCTTGTACCTGCCGGAAATTAATTCGCCCAACGGTCCGCGCCGCAGCGGTGCAGAGCGCGCTGCCATCAACGCGCCCATGCAGGGCACGGCGGCCGATCTCATTAAGCTGAGCATGGTCAAAGTGCAGCAGGTGCTGGACACCCAGGCGCGTGGCAGCAAAATGATCATGCAAGTGCACGACGAGCTGGTTTTTGAGGTGCCCGATACAGAAGTCGAGTGGGTGCGTAGCGAAATTCCGCGCCTGATGGCCGGCGTGGCGCAACTCAAAGCCCCCTTGCTCGCTGAGATCGGTTTCGGGCCTAATTGGGAAAAAGCGCACTGATTTTTTTTACTCATCTTGAAGGGATATAGACGATGTTGACTGCCGACCAAAAACTTGATTTTGATGCTTTGCTACCTGCCGCCGCACAAGCCGGCAGCCGCCGCTCTGCCCTCAAGCTGGCCCTGGGTGCCGGTTATGCGGCCGCCGCAGGTCCCTTGATGGCGCAAACAGCCATCAAAACCTCGTCTGAAGGTTTGCGCAGCGGTGAGGCCAGCTTTGAGGTCAATGGTTTCAAGGTGCCGGTGTTTTTTGCGGCACCCGCGGGCAAAAGCAACTTGCCCGTGGTGCTGGTGATCCATGAGATTTTTGGTGTGCACGAGTACATTGCCGACACCTGCCGGCGCTTTGCCAAGGCCGGCTATCTGGCGGTGGCGCCTGAGCTCTTTGCCCGCCAGGGTGACCCCAGCGCCTACGGTGAGATGGCCCGCTTGATGAGTGAAGTGGTCAACAAAACCCCTGACGCGCAAGTCATGGCCGACCTGGACGGCGCCATCGCCTGGGCCACAGGTCAGGGCGGTGATGCGCAAAAAGTCGCTATCACCGGCTTTTGCTGGGGCGGCCGCATCACTTGGCTCTATTCGCAGTACAGCAGCCGCGTCAAAGCCGGCGTGGCCTGGTACGGCCGCCTGGTGGGTCAGCCCAGTGCCAACACCCCTGTGCACCCGGTACAGCAGGCTGCCCTGCTCAAAGCGCCGGTGCTGGGGCTTTACGGCGGGCAGGACACAGGCATTCCGCTGGACACTGTGGAGCAGATGAAAGCGGCATTGGCCAGCGCCGGTGCGGCGGGTAACGCTGCGGCCCGCGCCAGTGAGTTTGTGGTTTACCCCGACATGCCCCATGCTTTTCATGCGGACTACCGGCCCAGCTACCGCGCGGGCCCGGCGCAAGACGGCTTTGCGCGGGCGCTGGCGTGGTTCAAGGCCAAGGGTGTCGCATAAGGCGGGATAATGGGTGCCCTGACGCACCGGACCTTGCCTTATGACTATGACTTTGTTGGCCATTCTGGCCGCTACCTTGCTGGCCGGGGTGGGCAGCGTTTGGCTGGCGGCCTTGCTGGGTTTCGGTATTTTGGCGCGTTACACCCAGCACATGCTCAGTCTGGCAGCCGGTGCGCTCTTGGCCACGGCCTTCATGCACCTGCTGCCGGAGGCTTTTGAAAGCCAGGTCAGTGCAGACCAGCTGTTCCCGACACTGTTGGTCGGCCTGATCTTTTTCTTTTTGCTCGACAAGGCCGAACTCTGGCACCACGGGCATGAACATCATCATGGCCATGATCACGCACATGTGCACTCGCATGACCACGCTGACGGCCAAGCGCCTGCGCGTCCCGGTGGCAGCTGGGCCATTTTGACCGGCGACAGCGTGCATTGTTTTGGCGATGGCGTGTTGATCGCATCGGCCTTCGTGGCCGA
>JBIKHX010000107.1:0-6656 GCA_044361945.1 Polaromonas sp.
TGCTGCGGGCGGCGGGTTACTTGTTTGAAAACCACATCGGCTCGCGCCTGTTTTACAAAATTGAAGACGAAGCTGGCCTCACCTTGGCCGGTGACGCAGGACTGCCCTCGCCGGCGGCGCTGTCGCAAGAGGTGCAGTTCTTTTCACTGGTGAGTTTTGAAGACGCATTGTTGCGCGGCCAGCCGGTGCGCTTGACCAGCTTGCGCCACGTGCTGGTGGACAGCCCCGGCACAGCCGGGCAGGCGCCAGGCACCAAGCTGATCACGGTGCGCGTGGCCGAGACTCTGGAGGCCCGCCAGTTACTGACCCAGAACATCTTGCGTGACACGCTGGCGATTCAGGGCTTGCTGCTGCTGGTGACCATGGGCCTGGTGGGCTGGGGTATTCATGTGGCGATGCGGCCGCTGGAGGCTTTTCGAGTGCAACTGGCGGCACGCGATGAGTCTGATGCTTCGGCGATCACGCCGGCCTACAACACGCGTGAGCTGCAACCCTTGATTGACACGCTCAACAGCTATGTGCAGCGCCTGGGCCGTTTGATTGACATCCGCAAACGCTTTTTAGACAACGCAGCGCACCAGTTGCGCACGCCGCTGACTGTGCTCAAAACGCAGTTGGCACTGGCCGAGCGCCAAATTCCGCAGCCGCAAGCTAAGGCGGCGGTGCTTGCGGCTGTGCTCACCACCGACAAGGCGGTGCATTTGACTGAACAACTGCTGGCGCTCACCCGGGCCGAACACGCCCCCGACATGGAGGTGCCGCAGACGGTGGCGCTGGTGGCGCTGGCGCGCGAGGTGACGCAGTCCATGTGGCACCAGGCGCAGACCCATCAGCATGACCTGGGTTTTGAAACCACCGTTGCTGAGAGCCAGGTGCTGGGCATGCCCTTGCTGGTGCAGGAGGCCTTGCGCAACCTGGTGGACAACGCGCTGGTGCATGCCGGTGGCGGCGTGGCGGTGACGGTGCGGGTGGGTGCGGGCTGGTTGGAAGTTGAGGACGCGGGTGTCGGGATTGCGGCGCGCCACCAGCCTCATGTGTTTGAGCGCTTTTACCGCGCCGACGCGGCCGCATCGCGCGGCAGCGGCCTAGGTTTGGCCATCGTGCAGGAAATCGCCCGCCAGCACGGTGCAGCGCTGTCCTTGACCAGCCCGTGTGCCAACGGGCGGGGCACCCGCATCCGTTTGCAGTGGCCGCCGGCCGGTATGGTTTAGTTGGCTGCGCCCTGGGCCAGCGCGTTGGCCCGGCTTTGCTCCAGCGCTGGGGCGTCCGGCGCCGCCTGGCTGGGCCAGCCGCTGAGATGCTGCTCGCAAATACTGGCCAGGCCTTGCGCCCACTGGGGGCTGTCGTTCAGGCAGGCGATGTAGTGAAAACTCTCTCCGCCGGCGTGCATAAAGGCTTCGCGGGCTTCGTCGTTGATTTCTTCCAGCGTTTCCAGGCAGTCGCCGGTAAATCCCGGGCAAATGACGTCGACCTTTTTGACACCAGCCTCGGCCATGCTCACCAGCGTGGGTTCGGTGTAGGGCTGCAGCCATTTGGCTTTGCCAAAGCGGGACTGAAACGTCACGGTGTAGCGGTCTTTGGTCAGACCCAGGGACTCAGCCAACAGGCGGGCGGTTTTGTAGCACTCGCAGTGGTAGGGGTCACCCAGCTCCAGGGTGCGCTGGGGCACGCCATGAAAGCTCATCACCAGTTGCTCAGCCTGGCCGTGCAAGTCCCAGTGGGCGCGCACCCGGGTGGCCAGCGCAGCGATGTAGCCGTCGTCGTCATGGTAATGGTTGATGAAGCGAAATTCGGGCAGGCGCCGGACTTTGGCGGCCCAGGTGTAGACAGCGTCAAACAAGCTGGCGGTGGTGGTGGCGCTGTATTGGGGGTAGGCCGGCACGATGAGCACGCGCGTGATGCCCTGGTCTTTGAAGACCTCGAGCTGGGAGGCGATGGACGGGTTGCCGTAGCGCATGGCGTAGCGTGTGGCCACGTGGTGACCGCGCGATTGCAGGGCTTGGCCGAGCAATTGGGACTGCTTGTCGGTCCAGACTTTCAGGGGCGAGCCTTCGGCCGTCCAGATGCTGGCGTATTTTGCGGCTGACTTTTTGGGACGCAGGCGCAAGATGATGCCGTGCAGGATCAGCAACCAGATGGGGCGGGGGATCTCGACCACGCGCTGGTCGCTTAAAAATTCGGCCAGGTAACGGCGCAGGGCCGGTGCGGTGGGTGCGTCGGGAGTGCCCAGATTGCAATACAGCACGCCGGTACTGGCGCCGCTGGCGGGTACCTTGCCGTGGCTGAATTCGGGTTCTTTGGAAAAGCTCATGTGGGATATTCTCCACTACCTATGTTGAACCTTCAAAAAATCAGTGCCATCACGCTGGACCTGGACGACACCCTCTGGCCCATCTGGCCAACCATTGAGCGCGCCGAACAAGCCTTGCAGCGCTACCTGCTGGGGCATGCCCCGCGTGCCAGTGCCCTGTTTGCCGACCCGGCGGCCCGCCTGGCGCTGCGCCATGAGGTGATGGCAGCGCAGCCCGAGTTGCTGCACCAGTTGAGCAACTTGCGGCTGGCACAAATACGCCTGGCCTTGCTGCGTTGCGGCGAAGACAGCGCGCTGGCCGAGCCGGCTTTTGAGGTGTTTTTTGACGAACGCAACCGCGTCACGCTGTTTGAAGATGCGCTGCCCGCGCTGGCTTTTTTGTCGGCACGTTTTCCGCTGGTGGCGCTGTCCAATGGCAATGCCGACTTGGCGCGTGTCGGGCTGGCGGGCTACTTCAAGGCCGGTTTTAGCGCGCAGTTGTTTGGCGTGGGCAAGCCGGACCGGCGTATTTTTGAGGCGGCCGCGCAGGCTGCCGGTGTCCCCCCCGACGAGGTGCTGCACATTGGCGACGACGCTGAGCTGGACGTGCTGGCCGCGCTGGCTTGCGGCATGCAGACGGCCTGGGTCAACCGTGAAGACAAGCTGTGGCCGCATGCGGCCGAGCCGCATGAAACTGTGCGCAGTTTGGCTGAGTTGACGGCCTTGTTTTAAGCTTAGTTTTTCCCTTAACTTGCAAGAAAGAGACCTTATGAGTTTGAAGATTCACGGTATTGCCGCATCCCGCGCTTCGCGCCCGCTGTGGGTGGCGCTTGAGCTGGGTCTGGCCTTTGAGCATGTGCCCTTGCACTACAAGGACGGTGCGACCCACACGCCCGAGTTTTTGGCGCTGAACCCGAACGGCCATATTCCGGTGCTGCAAGACGAGGGTGTGGTGGTGTGGGAGTCCATGGCCTGCGCCCTGTACCTGGCCGAAAACTACAAAGGCCCTGACGGTCTGAACCTGGCCGCCCAAACCAAGGCTGAAAGCGCCGAGATTTTGCGCTGGACTTTTTGGGTTGTCACTGAGTGCGAAAAAGACGCGCTGACCATTTTGATGCACACGCTGGTGATGCCCGCAGACAGGCGCAAGCCCGAGCTGGCGGCAGAGGCGGCGCGCCGTTTGACCGGGCCGCTGGGCGTGATTGAGCAGCACCTGGCAGGTAGCAGCGCAGGCGCGGCTTACCTGGCGGGCGAGCGCTTCACCGTGGCCGATATCGCAGTGGCCTCGGTGCTGGCCTGGCTCAAGCCGGCGCCTGAACTGCTGGCGGCTTGTCCGGCCACCGCCGTTTGGCTGGCGCGCTGTCTGGACAGGCCGGCGCAATTGCAAGTGCGGGCCATGGCCCGCAAGGGCTAGGCTTTGAGCAGCCGGGCTGCCTGCAGGCCCGAGCGCACCGCGCCTTCGAGCGTGGCGGGGTAGGGCCCGGCCACATAGTCGCCGCAGGCCAGCAGGCCGGGCGCAATCTGCGCTGAGGGCCGCTGCAAGCCGGGGGTGCAGGCAAAGGTAGCGCGCTTTTCCACAATGGTTTGCACCAGCTCGAGCTGCAGCCCGAGTTGCGCATGGCCTTGCGCCAGCACCTGCGCGCTGAGGTGGGCCTTGTCGCCCACGCTGGCGCTGACCACAAAGGCCAGCAGACCGGCCGGCCCTCCGAGCTGACCGCGGTCAAACACAAACTGTGCGGGGGCTTGGTCACCGCTGTGCAGCGCGAGCATGGGCTGCGGCAGGCTCTTGGCATGGGCCGGGGGTGAAGCCAGGCGTGCATAAACCGTAGCAATCGCTTCGTGTTGCAGGCTAGTGGCTTGGGCGGCCCAGTCGGCGTTGCTGCCGGTGCCTTCTGCCAGCCGTGCCGCCTCTTGCGGCGGGCAGGCCAGCAGCACGGCGTCAAAGTTTTCTTCTGTGTTATCAAGGTCTGCGCTGCCCGATGCACTCAGCTGCCAGCCTGTGGCGCTGCGCGTCAGCGCTTGAACCCGCACGCCCAGACGCGGCGCGGGGCCGCGTGCTGTCAGCCAAGCCAGTGCAGCGTCTGGCAGCAGGGCGCTGAGGTCTGTGCGGGGCAGCAGCAGATCGGCGCCGCCGGGCTGGCTGAACAGCGCGTCTTTGAGCACACGCAAAAATACCTGCGCGCTGGCGCGCTCGGCCGGTGTGTTGAGCGCGGACACGCACAGCGGCTCAACCAGTCCGCGCAGGGCGCGCTGCGACAAGCCCTTGCACAGCGCCGCCACAGACAGGCTGGGTGCGCACGCAAAGCCGGCCGCCCGCCAGCGCAGCGCGAGCCGCAGCAGCGATGCTTTGTCGCCCCAGCTCCAGCCGCGTGCCATGGCAATGCCCCAGGCCGCTTGCCAAGCCGCCGGCCAGCGCGGCCCGCCGGGCCAGGAGGCGAACACCGCAGAGCGCGGAAAAGCCAAGCCTTCGCCGTTGGGAAACTGCAACCGCAGCGGCAGCCTGAGAAAGCTGCTGGCCGGGTCTACGCCCATGGTTTGCATGAGGCGCAGGGTCTCGGTGTAAGCGCCTATCAAGATGTGTTGGCCGTTGTCCAGCGCCATTGGCTGGCCGTTGAAGCTGCTGTCCACGCGCCTGGCCCGACCGCCCGCCACACGGGCGCTTTCAAACAGGGTGACGCTGTGGCCCAGCCGCGTGGCTTCAACGGCGGCGGCGCAACCGGCCCAGCCGGCACCGATGACGGCGACTTTCATCTCTAGGGCCTTAGGCGACGCGGCCGAAGGCCTGGGTTTTCCAGGCCAGCCAGAACTTGCGCAGTGGCGTGAGGCTCACGCGCTGGTGCAGCACCTGGTAGCCGTCGGCCTGGATCTCGCGAAGCAAGCTGCGGTAGATGCTGGCCATCATGAGGCCGGGCTTTTGGGCGCGCCAGTCTGAAGCCGGCAAGCCGGCCAGGGCTTCGTCATACAGCGCCAGTGCGCGCCGGGTCTGAAATTCCATCAGCGCGCTGAAGCGGGGGGAGTATTGGCGTTGCAGGATGTCGTGCACCTTGACATCGAACTGCTGCAGCTCACTGATGGGCAGGTAGATGCGGCCGCGCAGCGCGTCTTCGCCGACGTCGCGAATGATGTTGGTCAGCTGAAAGGCTTGCCCCAGTTGGTGGGCGTAGGCCGTGGTGGCCGGGTCGGTCTGGCCGAAAATGCGCGCCGCTACTTCGCCCACGATGCCGGCGACCAGGTGACAGTAGCGCGTCAAGGCGGGGTAGTCGAGGTAGCGGTTTTGCGCCAGGTCCATCTGGCAGCCTTCAATGACGGCCAGCAGGTGCGACGCCGTGATGCCGTAGACCGCGGTCCAGGGCATCAGCGCTTGCATCACCGGGTGCGTGGCCTGGCCGGCAAAGGCCTTGCCGACTTCGGTTTGCCACCAGGCGAGCTTGGTGCCGGCCACGCCGGGGTCGGTGACTTCATCGACCACGTCATCGATCTCGCGGCAAAACGCATAAAAGGCGGTGATGGCGGCACGCCTGTCCTTGGGCAAAAACAGAAAGGCGTAATAAAAGCTGCTGCCCGAGGCGGCGGCTTTTTGCTGGACGTACTGTTCGGGACTCATGCGCTGGATTGTCGCCGCAAGTGCGACCGCATTGGAGCGCGGCGGGGCGGGCTGGCTACATCCAGAGCGTGCGCCAGGCCATGAGCAGCGCATCTCTGCGGCCGATGACGGGGCGCTGGCGCAGCGTGGCAAAGTCCAGCAGTGCAATGCGCTCGGCGATGCGCAAGCCGCCTTGCACCACCAGGCGCAGTTCCCAGCCGGCGCGCCCGGGCACCGCGTGCACCAGCGGCGCGCCTTCGAGCATGAGCCGGCGCGCCCGCTCCACGCAGTCGGCCACCAGCGCTCGGGAGGCCGGCGAGATTGCCTGCGCCAGCAGTTCGGCCTCGCTCACCCCGTGCAGCGCTTGCAGTTCGGCCGGCAGGTAAATGCGCCCGCGCGGTATGTCCACGCTCAGGTCTTGCCAGAAATTGACCAGTTGCAGCGCCGTGCAGATGCAGTCGCTTTGCCGCAAAGCAGCTTCGCTTGAGACGCCGTAGAGGTGCAGCAGCAAGCGCCCGACCGGGTTGGCCGAGCGGCTGCAGTAGTCCAGCAGTTCGGCCTGGTCGGCGTAGCGGGTCTTGTGCACGTCTTGCTCAAAAGCGCTGAGCAGGTCGCCCAGCAAAGGCAGGGGCAATTGCCATTGCCTGATTTGCGGGGCCAGCGCGTCAAACACGCTGTGCCAGCGGCCGGAAGTGGCCAGGCCCTGGGCGCAAGCCGCCAGATCGGCCTTGTAAAGCGCCAGCTCCTGCGATCGCTGGGCGGGGCTGGCCTCGCCCTCGTCGG
>JBIKHX010000110.1:0-6640 GCA_044361945.1 Polaromonas sp.
GTGGGTGCAACGCCTTTGAATTTCTTTCGGCTCCAAGCCTGGAGGTAATCCTGCTGGTCTTCTCCAGTAACCACTGGAATCGGTTTGCCCGCATCTTCGAATGCTTCCACTGCGGCCACAGAGACGGCTCCCAGGTCCACCCACACAGCATCAATTTTTACGCCCTTGTTCAAATAGTCTGTGATGACAGACTTAGTTTTGGCCAGATCGCCACCCACAAATTCATTGCCTACCACCTTAAGGCCGGCAGCTTCATAAGTGCGTCGCGCCGCCTCCCAGCGAGTCTCGAACACGTCGAGACCGGCCCTGGTGCGCAATACCAGCACATTGCCGCCTTTGGGGACGTTAGCAACCACGAAATCGGCACCTGCCTTGCCCCAGGCATAGCCACCGATCGACTGTACTGCGGTCACCGGGCAGAGCGTGTTGACCGAGCGGTCAAATGTGATGACCGGCATCTTCTTGCAGGCCTCTTCGATCACGGGCGTCAGTGCAGCAGCCGTGTTGGGCGACACGATCAGCGCGTCGCACTTGCCACTGTTGATGAAGGACCGGATGTCTGAAATCTGCTTTTCGTCCTTACCTTGCGCGTCGGCGTACTCGAAGCCCTTAATGTGGGCCTTTTGCAGGTCACGTTCTGCCTGCATGGTATTCCATCCCACCACGCGCCAGGGGTTACCAACGCTTGCATTGGAGAAGCACAGGTTGTGGGGGCCCGTCTTCTTGTATTTGGCGGTATCAATCATCTGACCACCCACATTCTGCAGCCAAGGCTGGTCTGCAGGTCCTTGTGGTTTTGTGACCATGAGCTGCATCTGCTCATTCATATTTTTGTCTACATCCACCTTGGCGGCTTGGGCAAAGGTCAGGGACGGCAACGCAACAACTGCGGCAATGGCACCGATGGCGGCCCGGCGGAATGGAAAAGGATTGTTCATGGTTGTCTCCGTAAAAAAAATTAGGTTGGGGTTGAATGAGGTGAAAAAAACTACATGGATAGCTCCTTGAAAAATCAAACCTTGTCACGCAAGCTATGGGCGGTCAACGCTGCCGCGACGATGAGGATCAAGCCCTGCACTGCGACACGCAGTGGCTCAGGGAAACCGACCAAATTTAAGACGGTGAAGAGCGCATATAGACAAAGCGCTCCGATGCATGCGCCAGCAACAGAGCCACGACCTCCGAGAAGTACCACGCCGCCTATGACTGCTGCAGCAATCGCCTGAAGGTCGTATCCAGTACCGACTTCGACAGAAACCCCCGAGAACCCGCCGAGCAAAAGACCTGCTGTAACTGCCGACAACGAAGAGATCACAAATGCGATGACGCGCACACGGTTCACTGGGACACCCGCAAGGTGGGCTGCGGTCGCGTTGTCGCCCACCATGAGCAACAGTCGGCCATAGTTGGTCGCGTGCATCAGCCAAAAGCACAGTCCGACAAACACGACGAGAACGATGACCGCGATCGGTAGCGTCTCGAGGATTGGAATGTCGCGCAGTACGCCGCGTCCAACAGAGCGCAGATTTTCAGGAAGATAGCCGGAGGGTGCTCCACCAGACCAATACATTGCAGCCCCCTTAATTGACAGCAGGGTGCCGAGGGTCGCAATGATGGAGGGCACCTTAAGCCGCGCAACGATTAAGCCGTTTAAGAGGCCAACCCCCAGACCAATCGCGTATATGAGGGCTACGGCCATCCAAGCGAGTTGCGGGTCACCGTTGGTGATCAGGGCGCAGGCAATGACCACCAAAGTGATGAGGGCACCTGCAGACAGATCAAAGCCGCCAGCGATCAGCACAAAGGATTGGCCGCAGGTGAGGATGATCAACGGAGCGGCGCGCTGCAGGAAGCTCATGATTCCAGCTGGCGTACGGTATAGCGGCCCAAGGATGACAATCAGCGCCAACAGCACAAACAGTAAAAAGAGCGCAGGGTTGAGCTTTTGCAGTTGAGCTAGACGCAAGCGCCCACTGGCAAGACGGGAAAACGCATTCATGCGACGTGATCTTTCTGTCCAAACGTGGTTGCGCCAACCGCGGCCACGACGATCGCCCCGCTCAGCACCTGGCTGAGGAAGGGATCGATCTGCAGCATGTTGAAAACCGCGTCGATGACCGAGAAGGTGTAGACACCTGCCATCGTGCCAGCGACACCCCCTTTGCCGCCGCTCAGCAAAGTGCCGCCGATCACCACGACTGCAATGGAACCCAGGTCGTAGCCACCGTCCCGGCCCACCCAAGGAGTACCAGCCCCCAGCCAGCTTGCCAGATACAGACCAGCCATGCCGCACATCACACTCGCTGCGACATGCGCTCCGACAACGACGCGTGCGGTTCGGATGCCGGCAAGCCGAGCAGTTTGAGCATTCCCTCCGACAGCGTAGAGACGGTAGCCAGCCACGGTTCGACGCAGCGTCCACGCGGACGCACCTGCGACAATGGCTAAAAGGGCTACCGCAATCGGCACGCCGCCCCAGTCTCCATATGCCAACCACTGGAATGCTTTGGGGATTGCGCCTTCCATGGAAGTAAATGCCACTGTCAGTACGCCTTGCATCACGAGACCAGTGCTCAAAGTCGCGATCAGCGGACTGATGCCGAGGCGCGCTACCAACACGCCATTGATCGCACCGACTAGCCCTGCGATCAAAAGCACCCCTCCCACGGCTGGGAGGATGAGCCCTGCGTCACCTTGCATGAAGTAGGCGCCGAGTACTGCGCTTACGCTCACCAAGTTGGCGACCGAGAGGTCGATTGAGCCGGCCAGCATCACGAAGTTCTGGCCGAGAGCCACCAGACCAAGGGCGACCATGCGCTGCAGCAAGCCCATGACACCGGCGAGCGTAAGCTGTGTCATCTGGCCTGTCCCGATCGCCGTGGCTGCATAGGCAAGCGTCGAGATGACAACGAGTGCAAGCGGGATTCGGTGGCGTGACAGCCAACCTTGGGCTGGGAGATGTGGCGGCTGGACCGTCGAGACATTATTAGATATTGCGTTCACGCCACAAGCTCCTGAGCTGTCATGTCATCATGTCGCACCGCCTCCGCGATGATGGCCTCTTCCGAACTACCGCGTGGCAGTTCGGCCACGATCCGTCCCAAGGCCATGACGTGGATACGATCACTCACCCCGATAATTTCCTGCACGTCTGAGGACACCAACAATACCGCCCCGCCGCTGTTGGCGAATTCACGCAACAGTTGGTAAATTGCAGCCTTGGCGCCAACATCAACGCCTCGCGTCGGTTCGCAAACGACCCAGACGCGCGGAGCATGCGCGAGCCAGCGGGCGAGAAGCACTTTCTGCTGGTTTCCGCCGGAAAGCGAACCCACCTTCATGTCAGGCGTGGCACCGCGCACATCTACTTTCTTAAGCAATTCGTCCAGGTAGCGTGAACTGCGCTCACCTGCACTCGCTCCGGCAAGAGCATTTGCCATGGCTCTCAATGTCAGGGCCACGTTGTCTCGAAGCGACTGACCCAGTCCGAGGCCTTCACGCTTGCGATCTTCCGGCACATAACCGATTCCGCGCTTTGCAGCGTCACGCGGGCTGCGCGACGCACCTCGGCGATCCCAGCTGCGTACGGCGCCGTACGTGAACGGTGTGTCGCCGATGACGGCGCGTGCGAGGTCGAGTTTGCCGGACGTCTCTAGGCCTGCAATACCTACGATCTCGCTGGCGTGCAACGACAGGGAAATCGCTTGCAGAGTTTCATTGCCACACCCTTCCAGTGCCAGCAGTTGTTCGCCTGGCGGCAGCGCAGCTGGCGGAGGATAGAAGTCCTGTAACTCTCGGCCCACCATCAGACGTACGATACCGTTAACCGTCGCTTTGGCGACGGGCAAAGTGGCCATCAAATGGCCGTCTTTTATCACAGTGATGTTGTCCGCCAAACTCATGAGCTCGCCCATCCGATGAGAGATGTAGAGCATCGCCACGCCAGCAACCCGCAGTTGTGCAATCAGTTCAAACAGCTTTTCCGATTCGTGGTCGTCGAGTGCGGCGGTCGGCTCATCCAGCACAAGGATCCGAGCGTTGAGCGATATAGCTTTTGCGATCTCCACCATTTGCTGTTCTGCGATGGAAAGAGTGCCGCAGAGAGCCTCCGGGTCCAGGAGACAGCCAATCCGGCCGAGCACCGAAACAGCCGCGTTGTGCAAAGCTGCCCGATTAATCAGCCCGAAGCGAGAGGGTTCGCGGCCTAGAAATATGTTTTCCGCCACACTACGGTGGGGCAGCAGCGCAAGCTCCTGGTGGATGATGGCCACTCCTGCATCACGGGCCTCTCCCGGGTCAGCAAACATGACCTCATGACCATCGATCAGAACTTGACCCTCATCTGCCTCATAGATGCCCGTGAGAACCTTCATCAGCGTGGACTTGCCCGCGCCGTTTTCACCGCAGATCACATGGACCTCGCCCGCACTGCAACTAATGCTCACGTCGTTCAAGACGGTTACTCTGCCGAAGCGTTTACAGATGTTTCGCATCTGTAATCGCGGCGCGTCTGGGGCCTGTGCACTTGCGATCTCCTCTCTCATGACCCGGCGCCGATGACTACCAGCTTTGCATTGGTCAGCTCACGAGCACCCAGAGCGCCGAGTTCGCGACCGAAGCCTGAGCCCTTTACACCACCAAACGGCGCGCGAGGGTCAGACCTTACAAAGTCATTGATGAACACGGCGCCCGCCTGCAACCGGGACGCGATTTCCAGTGCGCTCTCCGCGTTGCGCGTCCACACCGTTGCGCCCAGGCCGAACTCAGTCGCATTCGCCAGCTGAATCGCCTCGTCCTGGTCGCGCACCCTGAACAGAAGCGCCACGGGTCCAAAGATCTCTTCTTGAACAATGGGAGCGTCATGTGACAGACCACCGATCACGGTAGGAGGGTAGAAGTTGCCTGGACCGGTCGGTAGGACGCCACCTGCCAGCAGTCGTCCGCCTTGGTCAATGGCAGCCTGGACCTGTGCATGCACGCTTTCGCGCAAATCAGCGCGGGCCAGTGGCCCAAGCTGCGTAAGCGGATCCAGCGGGTCACCCATGCGCAGGGATTTGGCGCGTTCCACGAACGCAGCTTCGAAGCGATCAGCCACCGACTCGGCAATAAAAAATCGTTTGGCGGCGATGCAACTCTGGGCGTTGTTTGAAAATCGCGAGGTGACCGCAAACTGCACCGCGCGATCCAAGTCGGCATCTTCCAGCACTATGAAAGGATCACTGCCGCCTAGTTCCAGCACCGCTTTCTTGCCGTGGGCTCCAGCATCCCTTGCGATGGCTCGCCCCGCCTGAATGCTGCCAGTCACAGTGACTGCCTGAATGCGTGGATCGGCAACGATGGCAGCGACTGCACCGCGGCGAATGCCCAAGTTGAGGTAAACGCCTTCAGGGAAACCCGCCTCTAGAACAAGTTGCTCAAGCGCGCGGGCGCAACCTTGTACTGTCTCGGCGTGCTTTACCAACACGGTATTACCGGCCAGCGCAGTAGGTATGAAGAAACGCAAGACTTGCCAAAATGGCAGATTCCACGGCATGACCGCGAAAATTGGACCCAGGGGTTCGAACGCCACGTGTGCGGTCATGCCCTCGATGGGTTGGGGGGCAAGATACTCGGTCGCCTTCTCAGCAAAGTGGCGGGCACCTAGAGCGGCCTTCTTTACTTCGGCAATCGCTTCGCCGATCGGCTTTCCCATTTCGAGAGTGATGAGCCTCCCATATTGCTCGCTACGCTCTTCCAGCAACGTGGCCAAGCGCACGAAATGCACAGCACGCTGCGGGAGCGGCGTAGCGGACCAGCTTTTCCAGCTCGCCGCCGATAGGGTAAGCCGATCTTCGATTTCTGTCTCGTCGTGAGCGGGGTAGGTATGAAGGTTTATACCGTTGCTAGGATTTCGTGACTGGAAGCTCATTTGAAGACCTTCTGCTGAGTGATTCTATGGAGGCAGTATTTCCAACAAAGCTACGCGCCACAACATGGCCGCATTAGTTATCTTCCAACCAGGGAGAAAATAAGGGTTTCCACTGTAAAAATCCTTCCAAACAGAGAGAAATTCTCAATTTTTGGAAACTTTGTTTAGGTACAGTCTGAGCATCAAGTCAGGAAAACTGTGAAAAACTTCGACCGGATTTCGAACGTGCTGTCCAGCTTCGGCTACGGCAAGCTTCAGTTAACGATGGATGAACTTCTGGCGAGAACCGGCATGCCGCAGTCTTCCGGATATAAGCTTGTGTCTAGGTTGGTGGCAGAAGGATTTCTTCGACGGCAAAGCCGCGGTCTTCTTGCGCTCGGCCCCGCAGCTGCCGTCTTTTTTTTCGCCCCTCTAAAGGCGCTGCATTTGCAGGCAGGCGCCTTAGGCTCGTTGAAGGCCGTTAACGCCTTGGCGCGTAACGGAGCGGTCCCCCGCATGTCGCAATGGAATCCGAACTTGCTAGATCTGGTGTCCACCACCCGCTTTCGCAAGGAACCTCCATTTGTCATCGGGTTCGCTAACGCCTCGAACTTTCATCCCTGGCGAGTCGCTATGGCTGGCAGCCTGATGGCCGCAGCACAGCGTCAACATGACGTTGTGGCCGAAGTGGTCGTGAGGGATGCAGGCGACGACCCTGTAGTGCAATCCGCCCAGTTGGCCGAAATGGCGAAT
>JBIKHX010000112.1:0-6492 GCA_044361945.1 Polaromonas sp.
TGTTGCGGCGGATACGGCCACTCAAGTCTTCGTGGCGCGCAATGGCGCCCAGCACTTCACCGGCCATGGCGTCGGTCACATCGCCGGAGAGCACCTTGGCGCTGACTTTTTCCAGGTCAATGTAAATATTTTCGAGCGTGTCGGCAGAGTACTCGGCGTCGGCGTCAAACAACTTGAGCAGCACTTCTTTGGCGTCTTCGATCAAGCCAAAAGCGCGGCGCGCACGCATGCGCAGCAGCCGGAACACAGGCACATCTTCGTCGTGAATAGAAAACAGCACGCCCTTGCTTTTGAGGTCGCTGTTGACCAGGTTCAAGATAAAGGCCACACGCACCGTGCGCGGCTCGTCCACGTCGGCGATCAAAAAATCAGAGCGGATATGCAGCTCGCCGTTGTCTTCTTCGTAAAAACGTGCCGACTCTTCGATGTCCTCGTCCATCACGTCTTCAGGAATCGACAGGCCGTAGTACTGCTTGATCCAGCGTTTTTCTTCCGGGGTAGGTGACTCCAGATCAACCCAGATCGGCTGAAACTTGGAGAGCTCCTCCAGGGATTCAATTTCTTCCTGGAACAGCCGCCCGTTGACGAGCGTGAATATATTGAGCATGGCGCTCTCCCATGTGTATTCAAGGGCCGGCGCGCACGGGCTTGGGTGAGTCAAGCCCGCACAAGGCGGGGGGTTGTGGATGGCGCATCGCTTTCAACCCCCCAGTGCAGCTTTCAGGCTGCGGGATTGAAAGCTAGCAACTAGGACTGCTTTCCAAGGATTTCTCCGTCATGAAACATACTTTCGATTATGGCACCAGCAGCGCCATCAGCCCTCAATTATGTTGCACTGCAGTATTGCAATTGCCAGCCGGCAGGCGCATAGTGAAGCTGAAAGCAAGGTTCCCGTCGGCTACCAGGCATTCCTTGTTCTGGTGGTTTTTTCACAAACCCTTCCCAATGGAAAAGGAGTCTTTATGAACTTGACGATCAGCGGCCATCACCTTGAAGTCACCCCCGCGCTGCGCGGCTATGTGACCAGCAAACTAGATCGCATCACGCGGCACTTTGACCAGGTGGTAGACGTCAAAGTACTTTTGACCATTGACAACATGAAAGAAAAAGAACTTCGCCAAAGAGCCGAGTGCAATGTGCACGTCAAAGGTCGCGACCTGTTTGCTGAAAGCTCTCACGCCGATCTCTATGCCGCCGTTGATGAGCTGGCTGACAAGCTGGACCGCCAGGTGGGCCGCTATAAAGACAAAACCCATAATCACCATCACCTGGCCGCCAAGTACCAGGCCTGAGCCTCGCATCCCATCACCCCGGGCCGCCTTAGCAGGCGGCTTTTTTATGCCCTGGAACCAGCATGGGCTAGCGCGAGTGCATAATTCGGCGACTTAAAGATCGTTATGAACCGTCTTTCGCAAATATTGCCCTCAGCCCAAGTCCTGGTTGCCGTTGACGCCGCCAGTAAAAAACGCGCGTTCGAAGACGCCGGCTTGCTGTTTGAAAACCTGCATGGCCTGAACCGCTCACTGGTCACTGACAGCTTGTTTGCCCGCGAGCGCCTGGGCTCAACCGGGCTCGGTCATGGCGTGGCCATTCCGCATGGCCGCATCAAGGGTTTGAAGGCGCCGATGGCGGCGGTCTTTCAACTCGCCAATCCCATCGGTTTTGATGCGCCCGACGAGCAGGCCGTCGGCTTGCTGATCTTCTTGCTGGTGCCGGAGGCGGCAACCCAAAAGCACCTTGAGATTCTGTCGGAAATTGCAGAAATGCTCAGCGACAGCAACCTGCGCGAAAACCTCAAACTCAGCCAGGACGCCGGCGCACTGCACCAGTTGATCGCCTCCTGGCTGTCCTCCCAAGTGACCACCTGATGCGGGCCAGCCCGAGACCGGCATGAAGCCCACCGTTGTCAGTGCTGATGTCCTGTTCGAGGACCACCGCAGCTCCCTGAAATGGCAATGGGTCGCCGGCCTGGGGGCCTCTGAACGCCGCTTCGATGAGGTCGCCGTGCGGGCAGCCCGCTCTGGCGCCGATCTGGTGGGCTACCTCAATTACATTCATCCTTACCGGGTGCAGATTCTGGGTGAGCGCGAAGTCGCCTATCTGTCCCAAGGCAGCGCCGAAGACTGCGCCCGCCGAATTTCACGCATCATCACGCTGGAACCCCCGGTGCTGGTGGTGGCCGACGGTCAGACTGCGCCAGACACTTTGATCTCTATGTGCGAGCGGGCGCAGTTGCCCATTTTTTCCACACCTGAATCTGCCGCGTTTGTGATCGATGTGCTCAGGGCCTACCTGTCCAAGCACTTTGCAGACAGGACGTCCATACACGGCGTGTTCATGGACATTCTGGGCATGGGCGTGATGATCACCGGCGAGTCCGGTCTGGGCAAAAGCGAGCTCGGTCTCGAGCTGATCTCGCGCGGCCACGGGCTGGTAGCCGATGACGCGGTAGATCTGTTTCGCATCAACCAGACCACCATAGAAGGCCGCTGCCCCGAGCTGCTGCAAAACCTGCTGGAAGTGCGCGGAATCGGTCTTCTGGACATCAAGGCGATCTTTGGCGAGACCGCCGTGCGCCGCAAAATGCGCATCAAGTTGATCGTGCACCTGGTTCGCCGCGAAACGCTGGAGCGCGAGTACGAACGCATCCCTTACGAGCCATTGACCCAGGATTTGTTGGGCATACCGGTGCGCAAAGTGATCATTCAGGTCGAAGCCGGCCGCAACATCGCGGTGCTGGTCGAAGCGGCCGTGCGCAACGCCATCTTGCAGTTGAGGGGCATCAACACCTACCAAGACTTTGTGGAGCGCCACCGCAAGGCGATGGAAAAAGGCGACTGAGCGCCCGGGCCTGAAGAATCAAGCGGGGTGTCGCAGCGCCGGCCGGTGGGCGCAATCGGTCTTGGTGCAGTTGGCGTAAATCGACAGCGAATGGTCGGCGATGGTGAAGCCCTTGGTTTTGGCCACGGCGCTTTGACGCTTTTCAATCTCGGCGTCGTAAAACTCCTCAACCCGGCCGCAATCCAGACAAACCAGGTGGTCGTGATGCTGGCCTTCATTGATCTCATAGACCGCCTTGCCCGACTCGAAGTTGCTGCGGTTGAGCAGTCCGGCCTGCTCGAACTGGGTCAAGACCCGGTAGACCGTGGCCAGCCCGATGTCCGAGCGGTCTTCAAGCAACACCCGAAAAACATCTTCGGCCGTCATGTGGCGCTGTTTACCGGCCTGGAAGATTTCGAGAATCTTCAGCCGGGGCAGCGTGGCCTTCAGGCCCGTGCTCTTCAACTCGTCGATGTTGCTCATGGATTTTCTCGAGAATTCAGGGGGATGGCCGGTGCCGGCAAAGGGTGATCTTGCCTCGTGGCGGGCAGCACCCAGCCGCTACAATGACCGATCATATCGCTACACCTCCCACCATGCCTGCAAACACTCGCTACCCACTTCTGGCCGGTTTGATTATTGCCTCCTGTGTGGTGCTAACGGGTTGCGCCCGCACCGCCGCCATCAGCGCCAAGCTCAGCGAGATTCAACTCAATCCCTCGGGCTGGATCACGCCTTACCGCAGTGACGTGGTTCAGGGCAATTTTTTGTCCGGTGAGCAAGTCGCTCTGCTGCGCCCCGGCTTGAGCCGCACCGATGTGCGTAAGCTGCTGGGCACGCCGCTGGTGACCAGCCTTTTTCATGCCGACCGCTGGGACTATGTGTTCACCCTCAAGCGCCAAGGTGCTCCTGACCAGTCATTTCGCTACACCGTCTATTTCAGTGGCGAAGCCCTGGCGCGTTTTGAAGGCGACGCCATGCCCTCCGAGGCCGAGTTCATAGCCAAACTCGACAAGCGAAACAACCCCGGCAAAATCCCACCCCTGGAAGCCACGCCGGCGCAACTGGAGGCGGCGGCCAAAGCGGCGGCCAAGTCAACCAGCACCGCCAGTTCAAGCGTGCCGGCCAGCGTCACCCCTGCAGCTGCGGCCAGTTACCCACCCCTTGAAAGCCCGCGCCAGTGAACGCGGTCAAGCCACACACCGGTTCGGCGCCGCTTGGCATCGCCATCGCTGGTGCCACCGGCCGCATGGGGCAAATGCTGATCGAAGCAGTGCGCGCATCGGACGACTTGCGACTGAAGGGCGCGCTTGATCGCCCGGACAGCCCGGCTCTGGGCCAGGATGCGGCCTACCCGGGACCCAGCGCAGGCGTGTGCGTCACAGCCGACCTGCGCCAGGGTTTGAACGGCGCCCAGGTGCTGATTGATTTCACCCGTCCCGAAGGCACCCTGACGCATCTGAAGCTTTGCCGGGAACTCGGCGTGCATGCCGTCATCGGCACCACCGGCTTCAGCGACGCACAAAAAGCCGAGATCGCCGCCATCGCCAAAGACATCGCCATCGTCATGGCCCCCAATATGAGCGTGGGTGTGAACGTCACACTCAAGCTGCTGGAAATGGCCGCCAAGGCTCTGTCCACCGGCTACGACATCGAGATCATCGAGGCCCATCACCGCCACAAGGTCGATGCGCCTTCAGGCACCGCGCTCAAGATGGGCGAAGTGATCGCCGGCGCCCTGGGGCGGGATCTCAAAGACTGCGCGGTTTACGCCCGCGAAGGCGTCACCGGC
Organism: Polaromonas sp.; assembly: GCA_044361945.1. GTDB lineage: Bacteria > Pseudomonadota > Gammaproteobacteria > Burkholderiales > Burkholderiaceae_C > Polaromonas. The sequence goes on from JBIKHX010000112.1 coordinate 4,613, forward strand.
GAGCGCGATCCGTCGAGCATCGGCTTTGCCACCATACGCGGGGGCGACATCGTCGGCGACCACACCGTGCTGTTTGCCGGCACTGGCGAACGCATTGAAATTACCCACAAGTCCTCCAGCCGCGCCACCTACGCGCAAGGCAGCTTGCGTGCCGCGCGCTTTCTGGCGCAGCAGCGTCACGGTTTGTTTGACATGTTCGATGTGCTCCAACTGAAATGATTCAGCGGCCTCACTCTGTTGCGGAAAATTTGACATGACCGGTCTCGAAAACTCTATGCAAGGCGACGCCGTGAGCTGGTTGGTTGGCGTACTGCTGCTCATCATGTCGGTTGCCAGCTGGGTGCTGATCTTGTGGAAAAGCTGGCTCTTGCTGCGCGCCAGCCGCGATATCAGCCGCAGCACAGCCGCCTTCTGGCAATCTGCGTCGCTGGCTGACGCCGGCCAGCGGCTGCAGGCCTTTGACAGAGAGTCCCTGGTGCTGCCCTTGATTGACGCCACCCGTATTTCAGCCAGCACCACGCTGGCCGGTGCAGGCGAGCGCGGCCAGCAGCTGACCCGCGTGCTGCGCGACGCGCTGCAGCAGGTGCTACGCAAGTTGCAGTACGGTCAGATCGTGCTGGCCACTGTGGGGGCCATCGCACCTTTTGTCGGACTGTTGGGCACGGTTTGGGGCATCTACCAGGCGCTGATCGGTATGGCCTCGGCCGGCCAGATCACGATTGAGCGCATTGCCGGCCCGGTGGGCGAAGCGCTGGTCATGACAGCCGCGGGGCTGGCAGTGGCTATTCCGGCCGTGCTGGCCTACAACGTTTTCGGCCACCGCATCGGCCGCCTTGAAGCCGATCTCGAAGGCTTTGCCCGTGATCTGCGCGATCTGCTGCTGACAGCCCCCGAAGCGCGCCCATGAACACCGGGTTTGGCCGCCTTGGGCGCAGCCGCAGCAGCGAGCCCATGAGTCAGATCAATGTCACGCCGCTGGTCGATGTGATGCTGGTGCTGGTGGTGATTTTCATCCTGACAGCGCCTTTGCTGACGACCACGATCAAGCTGACATTGCCCAAGGCCGAAGCCGGCCAGACCAGCGACGCGCCTCGCAGCATCTCGCTGGTGGTGGACCGCAGCGGACAAGCCTTTCTGGACGACCAGGCCTTGGCTTTGACAGAGCTCAGCCAGAGCCTACAAAGCACGGCGGCGCGCTACCCAGACGCCGAAGTACAGCTGCGCGCCGACGAGAATGCGCCTTACGGCAAAGTCATTGAGGTGCTTGGGCTGGCGCAAAAGGCCGGCCTGACACGCGTCGGCTTTGTCACCGGCGGGCCGCCCCCGGCAACGTCCGGCCGCTGAGACCTGTCGACATTTTTTCTGCCTTTTTGATTTTTCCGGTTTTCCCATGCAAGACAAATACCAGCACCTTGACGTCGAGCGCGATGCGCAAACTCATTGGCGTGCTGCTGACGCTTACAGCGTCAGCGAAGACACCACAGGCCAAAAGCCCAAGGGCAAGTACTACGCCTGCTCCATGCTGCCCTACCCCAGCGGCAAGCTGCACATGGGCCACGTGCGCAACTACACCATCAACGACATGCTCACGCGCTACCTGCGCATGCAGGGCTACAACGTGCTCATGCCCATGGGCTGGGACGCCTTTGGTCTGCCGGCCGAAAACGCAGCGCTGAAAAACGGCGTGCCGCCTGCCAAGTGGACCTACGAGAACATTGCTTACATGAAGCAGCAGATGCAGGCCCTGGGCCTGGCCATCGACTGGAGCCGCGAGATCGCCACCTGCGACCCGACGTATTACAAGTGGAACCAGTGGCTGTTTTTGAAGATGCTGGAAAAAGGCATCGCTTACCGCAAGACTAATGATACGGCGACCACCG
>JBIKHX010000113.1:0-6405 GCA_044361945.1 Polaromonas sp.
CCCCTGCGGCGCTGAAGGCGTCTTCTCCGGCCGCGAGGTGATGGCCGAGTTCCGCCGCGCCACCGGCCTGCGCACCGCCACCAACATGATCGCCACCGACTGGCGCGAGATGGCGCACACCATTCACCTGCAGTCGGTGGACATTCCGCTGGCCGACCCGCATTTCTGGACCATGCAAGGCTCGGTCCGGGTGGCGCAGATGTGTCAGACCTGGGGCCTGACCTGGGGCTCGCATTCGAACAACCACTTTGACATCTCTCTGGCCATGTTCACACACGTGGGCGCGGCTGCGCCCGGCCAGGTGACGGCCATGGACACGCACTGGATCTGGCAGGACGGCCAGCGCCTGACGAAAGAGCCGCTGCAAATCAAAGGCGGTGCCATCGAGGTACCGAAAAAACCCGGCCTGGGCATTGAGCTGGACATGGTCGAAGTCGACAAAGCCCACCAGCTTTATTTGCAGCACGGTCTGGGCGCACGCGACGACGCCATCGCCATGCAATACCTGATTCCTAACTGGACATTCAACAGCAAGCTGCCTTGCATGGTGCGCCCTTGAGCGCCCGCCTGCGCATCGGCGTGGTCGGTGCCGGGCTGGGGGCTGCGCCGCACTTCAAAAGTCTGCAAGCGCTGAGCGATCAGGTCGATGTGGCCTGGCTGCATGTGCGCCAACCTGAGCGCCTGACGCCCTCCGCCCTGCCCCAGAGCGCCCAAATCACAGCCCGCTACGAAGACCTGCTGGAAGACCCATCGCTGCAAGCCGTGCTTATCTTGACGCCGTCCAACACCCACCTGGACCTGGTGCAGCGCGCCGCCAGTGCCGGCAAACATGTGCTGCTTGAAAAGCCGCTCGAGGTGTCGCTGACCAAGGCCGAAGAGCTGGTGGCTGTTTGTGAGCAACACCAGGTACAGCTGGCCGTGATGCTGCAACACCGGCTGCGTGAATCGTCTGTGGCCCTGGCCGCCCTGATCGCCAGCGGCGAGCTGGGCGAGCTGACCGGCGCCTCTTGCAGCATGCGCTGGTGGCGCCCGCAAAGTTATTACGACGAACCAGGCCGCGGCACGCTGGCGCGTGACGGCGGCGGCGTGTTGATCACGCAGGCCATTCACACCCTGGACCTGATGCTCAGACTGACCGGCTTGCCATCGCAGGTCACGGCGCTGACCCGCACCAGTGCAGTGCACCGTATGGAATGCGAGGACAGCGTGGTGGCCGTGCTGAGTTTTACCAAGGGTGCCATCGGCAGCATTGACGCCACCACCGCCGCTTACCCCGGCTTTCCTGAGCGCATCGCGCTGAACTTCACACGCGGTAGCGCCACACTGGAAGCCGGCCAGATGCAAGTCGAAATGCTGGATGGACGCCGCCTGAGCGCGGGCACACACCAGGCCACCGGCACGGGTGCCAATGTCATGGCTTTTGACCATCACGCGCACCAAGCGGTGATTGCAGATTTTTTGCAAGCGATACGCTCCGGCAACACGCCCGCAGTGAGCGGTCGCTCAGCGCTGCAGGTGCACCGATTGATTGCAGCCCTGACCGAATCGGCGCAGAGCGGCCGGGCTGTGTCCCTGTAGCGATAGTGGGTACCAACCGGACTGTGAAAATGATCAGCTACGAAATGCGTAGCAAAGCCGCGCTTGATATATAGTTGAGTCTCAAGCACAGCAGCGCGCCCGCAACGGACTCCTCTGGCAAGAAAAAATTGACCTTCAGGAGACCGCCGCCATGAGTGCGAAAGACAATGCCGCCTTAGGGCAACTGCTCGAGTTGCTCGAAGCCCGCTACGCACTGCGCGTGTTGTGGGCTCTAAAAGACGGCCATCCGCAAACATTTCGTCTGCTGCAAGACAGCATCGGGCTGATCACACCCAACACGCTGAACACCCGCATCAAAGAGCTCAGAGCGGCCGGCCTGCTGGACCACCGCGGTGAGGGCTATGTACTGACCTACCTTGGCACTGATTTGCTCAACCGGCTCAATGATCTGCAAGCCTTTGCCAGCAAATGGACGATCAGCCAGGCCAAAGCGAGTGGCGCCAAGCCTGCACAAAGCGCCAAAAAATCAAAATCGCGGCGTCCCGGCGCCCGGTTCAAGAAGCCAGATGGCCCTACAGGACCAGCCCAAAAATCCACAGCCCCAGATGGCCATGTCTTGAAAAGGGCTTTGGCAGCCCCAAATAGCGATCAGTTTTATTTTTACCACTTCTCAGCATGATCCCCAACACGCCCCCGGACCCTAAATCCAGCCTGACCGGCGCTGCCAGCCCTGAAGAGCTTGAAGCAGCCCAAGCCGCCAACGAAGCCGATGCCCTAAGCGCCTTGCAAGCCGAGTTGGATGCCCTCAAAGTCAAAAACGTCGAACTCGCTGACAACTACCTTCGCGCCAAAGCCGAGGCTGAAAATGCCCGCCGCCGCGCAGACGACGAGATCTCCAAAGCCCGGAAATTCGCGGTCGAAAGCTTTGCAGAAAGCCTGCTGCCCGTGACCGACAGCCTGGAAGCCGGTTTGCTGCTCAAGGACGCCAGCGCCCAGCAAATACGTGAAGGCACAGAAGCGACCCTTCAACAACTCAAAAGCGCCCTTGAACGCAACCGCGTGATGGCCATTGACCCGGCTGCGGGTACCAAGTTCGACCCCCATCAGCACCAGGCTATCAGCATGGTGCCGCTGCCGGCCGGCTCCACCCAGGAAGCCAACACCGTGGTCAGCGTGCTGCAAAAAGGCTATCTCATCGCTGATCGCGTGATCCGACCTGCGCTGGTGACAGTGGCAGCGCCCCAGTAAACGAGCGCAAATAAGTCGACGGCAGTCTTGAAGTTTGCCGACTTAGCCCTAAGTCATTGACATAGGCGGCCACAACTTCATGGCTATGCGCTTGGCGTCTTTGCTCAGGCTCAAAAATCAACATCTATCAGGAGAAAAGCATCATGGGAAGAATCATCGGCATTGACCTCGGCACCACCAACAGCTGCGTGTCCATCATGGAGGGCAACACGCCCCGCGTGATCGAGAACTCTGAGGGCGCGCGCACCACACCGTCCATCGTGGCTTACCAGGACGGCGGCGAAGTGCTGGTCGGCGCATCGGCCAAGCGCCAGGCGGTCACCAACCCCAAGAACACCCTGTACGCCGTCAAGCGCCTGATCGGACGCAAGTTCGCCGAGAAAGAAGTTCAAAAAGACATCGATCTCATGCCTTACAAGATCGTGGCCGCCGACAACGGCGACGCCTGGGTCGAAGTGCGCGGCACCAAGATGTCGGCTCAGCAGGTCAGCGCCGACATTCTGCGCAAGATGAAGAAAACTGCCGAAGACTACCTCGGCGAAGCCGTCACCGAAGCCGTCATCACGGTGCCGGCTTACTTCAATGACGCGCAGCGTCAGGCCACCAAAGACGCCGGCCGCATTGCCGGCCTGGACGTCAAACGCATCATCAACGAGCCCACCGCAGCAGCCCTGGCCTTTGGCCTGGACAAGCAGGAAAAAGGCGACCGCAAAATCGCAGTCTATGACCTGGGCGGCGGCACTTTTGATATCTCCATCATCGAGATCGCCGACGTGGATGGCGAAAAACAATTTGAAGTGCTGTCCACCAATGGCGACACCTTCCTGGGTGGTGAAGACTTTGACCAACGCATCATTGACTTCATCATTGCCGAGTTCAAGAAAGAACAAGGCGTGGACCTGGGCAAAGACGTGCTGGCCCTGCAGCGCCTGAAAGAAGCCGCTGAAAAAGCCAAGATCGAGCTGTCCAACAGCGCGCAGACCGATGTCAACCTGCCCTACATCACCGCCGACGCTTCGGGCCCGAAACACCTGAACATCAAGATGACACGCGCCAAGCTCGAGAGCCTGGTCGACGAACTCATCGAGCGCACCATCGCCCCTTGCCGCATGGCCGTCAAAGACGCCGGCATTGATGTCAGCGCCATCCATGACGTGATTCTGGTCGGCGGCATGACCCGCATGCCCAAGGTGCAGGAAAAGGTCAAGGAATTCTTCGGCCGCGACCCACGCAAGGACGTCAACCCCGACGAAGCCGTTGCTGTGGGCGCAGCCATTCAGGGTCAGGTGCTCTCGGGTGACCGCACTGACGTGCTGCTGCTCGACGTCACGCCACTGTCGCTGGGCATCGAGACCATGGGCGGCGTGATGACCAAGATGATCAAGAAGAACACGACCATCCCGACCAAGTTTGCACAAACTTTCTCTACCGCCGAAGACAACCAGCCGGCTGTGACGATCAAGGTGTTTCAGGGCGAGCGCGAGATTGCCGCCGGCAACAAGGGCCTGGGCGAGTTCAACCTCGAAGGCATTCCACCGGCGACGCGCGGCACGCCGCAAATCGAAGTGTCTTTTGACATTGACGCCAACGGCATCCTGCACGTGGGCGCCAAAGACAAAGGCACCGGCAAGGAAAACAAGATCACCATCAAGGCCAACTCCGGTCTGAGCGAAGCCGAAATCCAGCAGATGGTCAAGGACGCCGAACTCAATGCCGTGGCCGACAAGGAAAAAGTCGAGTTCGTCCAGGCCAAAAACAACGCCGAGGCCATGGTGCACAGCGTTCGTAAATCGCTGGGCGAGTACGGTGACAAGCTGGATGCGGGCGAAAAAGAAAAAATCGAAAAAGCCATTGCCGACATGGAAGAAGCTCTGAAGGGTGAAGACAAGGCGGCCATCGAAGCCAAGAACACCGCCCTGATGGAAGCCAGCCAGAAGCTGGGCGAAAAAATGTACGCTGACATGCAAGCCAACCAGGCTGAGCAAGCGGCGGCTGCCGGACCCGGCGGCGGCGCCGGTGCAGCGGGCAGCGATGCCAACGCCAAGGCAGCCGACGATAATGTGGTTGACGCAGAAGTCAAAGAAGTCAAAAAGACTTAAGGCTATTTTTCGGGCCAAAACCCGATGCCTCAAAGCGGAATCAGGGCCCAGCCTTGATTCCGCTTTCCTGCATCCGGCACACGCTCTTTAACTTTCACTGACGACGCAGTTTCATGGCCAAAAAAGATTATTACGACACGCTGGGTGTACCCAAAAACGCCAGCGAAGAGGACATCAAAAAAGCGTATCGCAAACTCGCGATGAAGCACCACCCTGACCGCAACCAGGGTGACGGCTCCAAGGCTTCTGAAGAAAAATTCAAAGAAGCCAAGGAAGCCTATGAAATGCTTTCCGACGCCAACAAGCGCGCAGCCTATGACCAGTATGGCCACGCCGGTGTAGACCCCAACATGCGCGGCGGTGGCGCTGGCGCTGGCGGGGCTGAAGGTTTTGGCGGTTTTGCAGAAGCTTTTGGCGATATTTTTGGCGACGTCTTCAACAACGCCAACCGCGGCCAGCAACGTGGCGGCCGTCAGGTGTTTCGCGGCGGAGACCTCAGCTACGCCATGGAAATCACGCTTGAAGAAGCGGCCGCCGGCAAAGACGCGCAGATACGCATTCCCAGCTGGGACGACTGCGGCATCTGCCACGGCACCGGCGCCAAGCCCGGCACCAAGGTGGCGACCTGCACCACCTGCCATGGCCACGGCGTGGTGCAAATGCGCCAGGGCTTTTTCAGCGTGCAGCAAAACTGCCCGCAGTGCAAAGGCACAGGCAAACTGATCGCCGAACCTTGCGTGGCCTGCCACGGCGTGGGCAAAACCAAAACCAACAAAACCCTGGAAGTCAAAATCCCGGGCGGCATCGACGACGGCATGCGCATCCGCTCCACCGCCAACGGCGAGCCGGGCAGCAACGGTGGCCCGCCGGGTGACCTGTACATCGAAATCCGCATCAAGAAGCACGAGATTTTTGAGCGCGAAGGCGACGACCTGCATTGCGTGGTGCCCGTCAGCTTTCCGCGCGCATCGCTGGGCGGTGAAATTGAAGTGCCCACCTTGTCAGGCAAAGCGGCCATTGACATTCCCGAAGGCACGCAAGCGGGCAAACAGTTCCGCCTGCGCGGCAAAGGCATCAAAGGTGTGCGATCCAGCTACCCGGGCGATCTGTATTGCCACATTGCCATAGAGACACCGGTCAAACTGACCGAGGCCCAACGCAAGCTACTCAAAGAGTTTGAGGAGTCTTTGAGAAAAGGCGGGGCCAGACATTCGCCGACCGAAGAAGGCTGGACCGACAAGCTGAAGAATTTCTTCAGCGCCTGATCAGGGCGGCATCAGAAAGCGTCGACTGCCAGCGCAGTCACGCTCTCGGCACCTTCGACAATGCTGTCGCGTATACCCGGGGCTTTGGTCAGCAGGTGGTCGGCATAAAAGCGGGCCGTGGTGATCTTGGCGCGCATGAAGTCTGCGCCAAAGTCACCGGCGTCACCGCTGTCCAGCGCCTGCTCGGCCACCAGCAAGGCGCGCGCCATTTGCCAGCCGGCCACCACGTTGCCCGCCAGCATGAGGTAAGGCAC
>JBIKHX010000114.1:0-6404 GCA_044361945.1 Polaromonas sp.
CTGAAGTCACCGAAGCAGGAACCACCCGGCAAGTCAAACTGAGCATCAAGGCAGTGGCTTTTGGTGCTTTGGCCGAACAGGCCGGTCGGCTGCCTTTGGGGCAGGCCTTCAAGTTCAGCGGTTTCCTCATCAGTGCGCGCACCAACAAAAGCGTCATTTTTCATATTCAAGAACTGAACCCTATTTAAGGAGTCCCTCATGCCTGGACCAAAACGTTTTAACAAAGACAAGCGCCCTAAGCGCAATACACAATCTTTGCTGTTCAAGCGCAAGCGCTTTTGCCGCTTTACCGCTGCTGGCGTCGAAGAGATTGATTACAAAGACATCGACACCTTGCGTGACTTTGTTGCTGAAAACGGAAAAATCATTCCTGCCCGCCTGACCGGCACGCGCGCGATTTTCCAGCGCCAGATCAACACCGCCGTCAAGCGCGCTCGCTTCCTCGCGATGCTGCCTTACAGCGACCAGCACCGTAGCCTGTAAGGAGCACAGCATGCAAATTATTCTGCTCGACAAAGTCGTGAACCTGGGCAATCTGGGTGAAGTCGTTAAAGTCAAAGACGGTTACGCCCGCAATTTCCTGATCCCTTCGGGCCGCGCACGCCGCGCCACCGCAGTGGCCATCAAGGAGTTTGAGGTCAAGCGCGCCGAACTTGAAAAAATCGCCGCTGCCAAACTGGCCGAATGCCAGGCCCAAGGCGCCAAGCTGAGCGGCACTGTCGTCAAGCTGACGCAAAAAGCCGGTGTCGATGGTCGCCTGTTCGGCTCCGTTACCAACGCTGATATCGCCCAGGAACTGACTAAGCAAGGCCTGGCCGTGCTGAAGTCCCAGATCCGTATGCCCAATGGTCCTTTGAAGATCGTTGGCGACCATCCGGTGAGCGTTGCTTTGCACACCGATGTCACGGTTGACGTAACAGTGACGGTCTACGGCGAAACCGCTTAAGTCTTGCAAAGCGCAGCTGCGCTTCTTGAAAAGCCGCTCTTTGGAGCGGCTTTTTCAATGTAGGGCTCGTGCCGGAGTGGATTACCCCTTGCCAAAACATTTACACCGGAACTGCACCAGTTTTACACCTGTGTTGCACCGCTTGTCCACAGACTTATCCCGAGGCCATTGCCTGCTGTGGCATTAACATGGCTGTCTTCTCAGGAAATTCATGTCCGCCGTACTTTCTGCTCTTGACAACGCCAGCTACAGCCTAGATCGGCAAATAGCCCAGCTGCGCGTGCCCCCGCATTCGATTGAAGGCGAGTCCAGCGTGCTGGGCGGATTGCTGCTGGACAACAGCGCCTGGGACCGGGTGGGCGATCTGCTGGTGGATGAAGATTTTTACCGCTACGAGCACAAGCTGGTTTATGCCGCGGTGGGCGCGTTGATCAACGCCAGCAAACCTGCCGATGTGATCACTGTCTATGAATACTTGCAAACTCAGGGCAAGGCTGACGATGTAGGCGGCTTGGGCTATCTCAATTCCCTGGCGCAGTACGTGCCGAGCGCGGCCAATATTCGTCGCTATGCGGAGATCGTGCGCGAGCGCTCCATCCTGCGCAAGCTGGTCAAGGCCAGTGACGAGATCGCGACCCAGGCTTTCAGTCCGCAGGGCAAGGCGGTGGCCACCATTCTGGACGAGGCCGAACAAAAGATTTTCAAGATCGGTGAGCAGGGCTCGCGCATGAAGCAGGGCTTTCACAGCATGGACACGCTGGTGGTCAATTTGCTGGACCGCGTCACTGAAATGTCGAAAAACCCCAACGACATCACAGGCGTTCCCACCGGTTTTCATGACCTGGACCGCGAGACCTCGGGTTTTCAGCCGGGTGACCTGATCATCCTGGCAGCCCGTCCTTCTATGGGTAAGACCGCATTGGCCATCAACATTGCCGAGCATGTGGCGCTCAATGAAGGTCTGCCGGTGGCCGTGTTTTCCATGGAGATGGGTGCCTCCCAGTTGGCGGTGCGTATCGTCGGCTCTATCGGGCGCATTGACCAGAGCCATCTGCGCACCGGCAAGCTCACCGACGAAGAGTGGCCGCGGCTGATTGAATCCATCGAGAAATTGCGCAATATTTCTTTGCACATTGATGAAACCCCGGGCCTGACAGTCAGCGAGTTGCGCGCCAATGCCCGGCGGCTGGCTCGCCAGTTCGGCCAACTTGGCTTGATTGTGGTCGACTACCTGCAGCTCATGAGTGTCTCCAGCAGCATGAGCGAAGAAAATCGTGCCACCGCCGTGGGTGAGATTTCACGCGGCCTGAAAATGCTGGCCAAAGAGTTGCAATGCCCGGTACTTGCCTTGTCGCAGCTCAGCCGCGGCGTTGAGTCGCGCACAGACAAACGGCCCATGATGAGTGACTTGCGCGAATCCGGCGCCATCGAGCAGGACGCCGACGTCATCATGTTCATTTACCGCGACGAGTACTACACCAAAGAAGCCTGTAAAGAGCCAGGTGTTGCCGAGGTGATCATCAGCAAGCAGCGTAACGGCCCGACCGGCACCGTCAAGCTGACTTTCTTGAATCGCATTACCAAGTTTGAAAGCATGGCGCGTGACCATGGCAGTTACTGATCAGTCCCGGCTTTACGGCCTTAGCGTTTAGCGGATACCGCGGGTATCTTTTCAATATGAAGTTACACAGTTACTACCGGTCCTCGGCGTCCTTCAGGGTGCGCATTGCGCTCAATCTCAAGGGACTGGCTTACGACTACGTGCCTGTGCATTTGAATCGCGGCGACCATAAAAAACCGCCTTATGCAGACTTGCCGGTCGACACGCTGGTGCCGCTGCTGGAAACCGATGGCGAACTTCTATCGCAATCGATGGCCATCATCGAGTACCTGAACGAAACCCATCCCACACCGCCCCTGTTACCGGCCGATGCGCTGGGACGGGCCAAAGTGCGGGCGCTGGCGCAGTCGGTGGCCTGTGAAATACATCCTCTTAACAACCTGCGCGTGCTCAAGCACCTGGTGAGAGAGTTGAAAATTGACGAAGCCGCCAAAAACGGCTGGTACCACCATTGGTGCCGCACCGGTCTGCAAACCTTTGAACGGCAATTGGCCCAGCTGCCGCCTGCTCTTTACTGCTACGGCCAGACCCCGACCCTGGCCGACTGCTGCCTGGTGCCGCAGATCTTCAACGCCCAACGCTTTGAGGTGAACTTGACGGGTTTGCCGCGCACCATGGCCGCTTTTGAGGCTTGCATGGCTCTGCCGGCTTTTGCGCTGGCCCAGCCCTCGGCTTGCCCGGACAACGAGTAGAGTCCCCCTTGAACGCGCACTGGCACCCCGAATGGTTGATTCCACAGTGGCCTGCACCCAGCGGGGTTCGCGCTGTGTTCACGAGCAGGGCAGGCGGGCAATCGAGCGTGCCATGGGACAGCCTGAACCTGGGTGAGCATGTCCAAGATGCGCCGTCTCGGGTGGCTGCCAACCGGCAAACCCTGGCTTTGGCCACGGCTTGCCGGCCTGTTTTTTTGCGTCAGGTGCATGGTGAGCAGGTGGCCGAGCTGGAAGCCCAAAGCCTGGACCTCAGCGACCCGCAGGCTGATGCAGCCGTCACCCGTGAGCGCGGCCTGGGCTGCACCATCATGGTGGCTGACTGCCTGCCGGTTTTGCTGGCGCACCTTGACCTGCCTGTGGTGGCTGCAGCCCATGCCGGTTGGCGCGGCCTGGCCGGTCTGGGGGCAGGGGGCTTACCAGGTGCGTCGGCGGGGGTATTGGGCACTGTTTTCAGTCGCTTTGCCGACTTGGCCGGGCAAAGCCAGGCGCAGGCTGCCCAAAGAACCATTGCCTGGCTGGGTCCGTGCATCGGGCCCAGCGCCTTTGAAGTGGGGGCCGAGGTCAAAGCGGCTTTTGAAGCCTGGCACCCGGGCTCTGGCGCTTATTTTGCAGCGCTGCCCGGCCTGCCAGCCAAATACCTGGCTGACTTGGCGGGGCTGGCCCGCCTGAAGCTGCATGCCTTGGGCATTGCCGGGGTGTACGGCAACGACGGCAGCCCCGGCTGGTGCACTGTGGGCCAGCCTTCAAGCTTCTTTTCGCACCGCCGTGACACTGCCCTCGGCCACAGCACCGGCCGCATGGCCGCTTGTATCTGGCAGGCTTGATTGCTCGGGGGGCCGGGCAGGCTCTGTGAGACTGTCTTCGGCCAGCGCCTTGGCCTTGAGCTTGCGACGGCGGGCTGGCGTGTTCATCACATACATCACCAGCGCCAGCGGCAAAGCGCCGTATAGCAAAAAAGTCATCAAGGCACCTAAAACCGTGCCGGTGCTGCTGGTGGCTTCAGCGACGCTCATCATCAGCACGACATAAATCCATGCAATTGCGGTCAGGTACATAAAAGTTAGGGCATAGTCAGGTTAGAGAAACAAAACGCATGCATAGTCAGCATGGCAGCACAAGCTAAGTCTGCAATAGAGTCTTTTTAAAGACCATCGCTGTCATGCAGATTGAGGAGACAACATGAATTCTGACGCAAACTGGGCCCAATTGGCCCGGCAATTTCAAGAAAGCCTGAGTCAAGGCATGCAAAAGGCAATGGACACCGTGCCCAGCGTGCTGATGCAAGGCGTACCGGCGGCCAAAGACCCTTTTGCCGGCTTGCAATTAGACCCGGCCAAACTGCTGGAAATCCAGCAGTCTTATATCCAGCAGGCCGGTGACTTGTGGAACTCCGGCATGTCGGCCGAGGCAGCCCAGCTCAAGCCGGTGGCCGACCGCCGCTTTGCCGGCGAGGCCTGGAACAGCAACCCTGTCGCGCACTTCTGCGCTGCCAGCTACATGATCAATGCACAAGCACTGATGGGTCTGGCTGAAGCCGTTGAAGGTGATGAGAAAACCCGCGCACGGGTGCGCTTTGCGGTAGAGCAGTGGCTGGCGGCCAGCGCCCCAAGCAACTTTCTGGCTTTGAATGCCGAGGCGCAGAAAAAAGCGCTGGATACCCAGGGCCAGAGCATTGCCCAGGGCCTGCAAAACCTGATGCACGACATGCAGCAGGGCCATGTCTCCATGACCGATGAAAGCGTCTTTGAGGTCGGCAAAAACGTCGCCACCACCGAAGGCGCTGTTGTCTTTGAAAACGAATTTTTCCAGCTGCTCGAGTACAAGCCGCTCACCGCCAAGGTGCATGCAAAGCCTTTTCTCTTGGTGCCGCCTTGCATCAACAAGTTTTACATCCTGGACCTGCAACCCGAGAACTCACTGATTCGCTTCGCCGTGTCGCAGGGTCACCGCACTTTTGTGGTCAGCTGGCGTAACCCCGACGAGTCCATGCAGGACAAAACCTGGGACGACTACATCGAGCATGCCGCCATCAAGGCGATTGCTGTCACGCAAGAGATCACCGGCGCCAAAAGCATCAACGCACTGGGCTTTTGCGTGGGCGGCACTATTTTGAGCACTGCGCTGGCCGTGCTGGCCGCACGCGGCGAAAAGCCGGTGGCCAGCCTGACGCTGTTGACGTCTTTGCTGGATTTCTCGGACACCGGCATTCTGGACATCTTCATTGACGAGACCGCAGTCAAGTTCCGTGAAATGCAAATGGGCAGCGGCGGTCTGCTCAAGGGCCAGGACCTGGCCTCGACCTTCAGCTTTTTGCGCCCCAATGACCTGGTCTGGAATTACGTGGTCGGCAACTACCTCAAGGGCGAAACGCCGCCGCCTTTTGACCTGCTCTACTGGAACAGCGATTCAACCAACCTGCCCGGGCCTTTTTACGCCTGGTATCTGCGCAACACCTACTTTGAAAACAGCCTTGTCAAGCGCGGCAAGCTCACGGTTTGCGGTGAAAAGATAGATCTGTCAAAGCTCGACATGCCGGCCTATATCTATGGCTCGCGTGAAGACCATATCGTGCCAATAGGCGGCGCTTACGCTTCGACCCAGGTGCTCAAAGGCCCGAAGCGGTTTGTCATGGGTGCGTCGGGGCATATTGCCGGCGTGATCAATCCGCCGGCCAAGAAAAAGCGTTCGCACTGGATTGGCGACAAACTGCCTGTGTCTCAGCAAGCCTGGTTGGCGGGTGCGACAGAGCACGCTGGCAGCTGGTGGCCCGATTGGGCGGCATGGCTAAAGGCTCATGCGGGCCCGCAAATTGCTGCACCCAAAAGCTATGGCAGTCGAAAATACAAAGCCCGCGAGCCTGCGCCGGGTCGTTACGTCAAGGCAAAGGCCTGAGGCCCCTCGTAGCGGACGCAGTGTTCTTAGTCTCATCTCAAAGCTTATCAACCTAAGGAAATAGAAAAAATGGATGACATCGTTATCGTTTCAGCCGCCCGTACCGCCGTCGGAAAATTTGGTGGATCGCTGGCCAAAACGCCCGCCACCGAGCTGGGCGCTGCTGTTATCAAGGCCGTGCTCGAGCGCTCGGGCCTGTCTGCTGACCTGATCGGTGAAGTCATCATGGGTC
>JBIKHX010000115.1:0-6398 GCA_044361945.1 Polaromonas sp.
TCCAAAACCGAAGGTTGTAGGTTCGATTCCTACTGCCCCTGCCACCTGAGGGACCCGGCTGCACCGGGCGGACGGTGATGGGAATAAGTAATAAAGCAAGCCCGCCGGGTGTCTCAGACCTCAGGCGGGCTTAAATGTCTGAAAAGACAGCGTAGAAGAAACAGGAAATTCGGCAAACATGGCGTCTACTCAAGTTGAAACTGTCAGCACTGTGGCTGACAAGGCCAAGCTGGTGTTGGCGGTCGCGCTCGTGGTGGGCGCGTTGGCGGGTTTTTACCTCGTCGCCAAGCAAGGCCCCATCGCCCAATGGGCGGTGCTGGTCGGCGGTATCGTTGCTGCGCTGATTGTTTTTGGTATTTCTGAGCCGGGCAAGCAACTGGTGGCCTTTGCCCGGGATGCCTGGCGAGAAGTGAAAAAAGTTGTGTGGCCTACGCGCAAAGAAGCTATTCAGATGACGCTTTACGTGTTCGGCTTTGTTGTCGTCATGGCCTTGTTTTTGTGGCTCACCGACAAGACGCTCGAATGGGTGTTTTATGACCTGATACTTGGGTGGAAAAAATAATGAGCACTCTGAACACACCCGTGAAAGCCGAGTTGACCGGCGAAGAAGTCATGGCTTCTTTTTTGCCCGCTCCGGGCATGCAGTGGTATGTGGTCCATGCTTACTCGGGTATGGAAAAAGCTGTTGAGCGCAACATCGTCGAGCGCATCAACCGCGCCGGCATGCAGTCTAAATTCGGCCGGTTTTTGGTGCCTACCGAAGAAGTGGTTGAGATCAAAAACGGCCAAAAGAAAACCACCGAGCGTCGTTTCTTCCCGGGCTATGTGCTCGTTGAAATGGTCATGGATGACGAGAGCTGGCACCTGGTTAAGCACACCAACAAAGTCACTGGCTTTGTTGGCGGTGCCAAAAACCGCCCGGCCCCCATCTCAGAAGGAGATGTGCGCAAGATCGTCGAGCAGATGCAAGTGGGTACAGAGAAGCCACGTCACAAAGTGGAGTTTGAGACCGGTGAGTATGTGCGCGTTAAAGATGGTCCGTTCACTGACTTCAACGGCACGGTCGAAGAAGTCAACTACGACAAAAACAAGGTGCGTGTGTCGGTGACGATTTTCGGTCGCGCCACGCCTGTGGAGTTGGAATTCAGTCAGATCGAGAAAACCTGAGCATCCACTCAGAACAGTTCAATCAATTTCGCGCTTTGCAACTCGGCGCGGCAGGTTCGAAAGAACTTTTTGAGAGTTGTGTAACCCCCGGGGAGCCAGAGCCTAGAGTTCTGGCGTTTGACCCGCAAGGAGAAAAGTATGGCGAAAAAAATCGTCGGCTTCGTTAAGCTGCAAGTACCAGCTGGCAAGGCCAACCCGTCCCCCCCGATCGGCCCGGCACTGGGTCAGCGCGGTCTGAACATCATGGAATTCTGCAAGGCATTCAATGCGCAGACCCAGGGTGTTGAGCCCGGCCTGCCACTGCCTGTGGTCATCACGGCTTACGCCGACAAGAGCTTTACCTTCATCATCAAGACGCCACCGGCTGTCACGCTGATCAAGAAAGCCATCAAGCTGGACAAGGGTTCTTCGACGCCGCACACCGTCAAGGTCGGCAAGATCACCCGCGCTCAGCTCGAGGAAATCGCCAAGCACAAGATGAAAGATTTGACCGCTGCTGATCTTGACGCCGCAGTGCGCACGATCGCCGGTTCTGCCCGTTCCATGGGCGTTACGGTGGAAGGTGTTGTATGAGCAAGTTGAGCAAACGTCAAAAAGCCCTGGTGGGTAAAGTCGACAGCCTCAAGCTGTATCCATTGGTGGACGCCCTGGGCATCGTCAAGGAATACGCTGTCGCCAAGTTCGATGAATCCATCGACGTGGCTGTGCAACTTGGTGTGGACTCCAAGAAATCCGACCAGGTCGTGCGTGGCGCCGTTGTGCTGCCTAACGGCACTGGTAAGACCGCCCGTGTGGCTGTGTTTGCCCAGGGTGCCAAAGCTGACGAGGCCCGCGCTGCTGGCGCCGACATCGTCGGCATGGACGATCTGGCTGCCGAGATCAAAGCCGGCAAGATGGACTTTGATGTGGTCATTGCTTCGCCTGACGCGATGCGCGTGGTCGGAACACTCGGTCAGGTCTTGGGCCCACGCGGTCTGATGCCCAACCCGAAGGTCGGCACTGTCACCCCTGATGTGGCCACCGCGGTTCGCAACGCCAAGGCTGGTCAGGTTCAGTTCCGCGTTGACAAGGCTGGCATCGTGCACGGCACCATCGGCCGTCGTTCCTTTGACACAGACAAGCTGCAGGGCAACCTGGCTGCACTGATCGATGCCTTGAACAAAGCCAAGCCGGCTACCAGCAAAGGTGTTTACCTGCGCAAAGTGGCGGTTTCGTCGACCATGGGTGTGGGCGTTCGCGTTGACACACAAACCATCGTCGCTTAAGTGAAAGAATTTTGAGCGGCACGCAAGTGCTTCTCAAAGTGGTGGGCTGCCGGGTTTTACCGGCAGGTCATCCAGGACCGTTGGCGTGCCGGGGCATGGGTTGAAAGACCCGCACCGGCACTTAATCGAAAGACAGCCAACGCAGATGGCGTACCCGCTGCTTGAATGGTTTTGCAAGAAATCAAAAAACAGTTGGTCGCTGAATATGAGCGTGTTGAAGGCCCCGGCCGACAGCACATTTTTAAGGAGTAGACCTTGAGTCTCAATCGCAGTGAGAAACAAGCCGTCATTGATGAAGTGACTGGCCTCGCAGCTAAAGCTCAAACGCTCGTGATGGCGGAGTACCGTGGCATCACGGTCGCTGACATGACTCGTCTGCGCAGCCAAGCCCGCGACAAAGGCGTGAACCTGAGTGTGTTGAAAAACACCCTGGCTCGCCGTGCCGTGGCTGGAAGCTCATTCGAAGCCTTGTCCGACCAGATGACCGGACCGCTGATCTATGGCTTTTCCGTTGATGCAGTCGCCGCCGCCAAGGTGGTGTCTGACTTCGCGAAAACCAACGACAAGTTGGTGATTCGTGCAGGTGCTATCAGTGGAAAAGTCCTGGACGTCAACGGCGTCAAGCAATTGGCCAACATCCCTTCGAAAGAAGTTTTGCTGGCCCAGGTGTGTGGCTTGCTTATGTCGCCCATGTCGCGTACAGCCGTTGTGCTGGGCGCGCTGGCCGCGAAAAAAGGCGGAGCTTCAGAAGCTTCAGCGCCAGCAGCAGAAGCTGCTGCAGCGTAACTTGTACCCAACTTTTTAGGAAAACAAAAAATGGCATTCGACAAAGACGCATTTTTGACCGCGCTTGACAGCATGACGGTCCTCGAGCTCAACGAACTGGTGAAAGCCATCGAAGAGAAGTTTGGCGTGAGCGCTGCAGCCATGGCTGCACCTGCTGCCGCTGGTGGTGGTGGTGGCGCCGCTGCAGCTGAAGAGAAGACTGACTTCACTGTCATGTTGCTCGAAGCTGGCGCTAACAAAGTGTCGGTCATCAAGGCTGTGCGCGAAATCACCGGCCTGGGCCTCAAAGAAGCCAAGGACCTGGTTGACGGTGCTCCAAAAGCAGTCAAAGAAGCCGCTCCAAAGGCTGACGCTGAAGCCGCCAAGAAGAAGCTTGAAGAAGCTGGCGCGAAAGTCGAACTCAAGTAATCCTTGCGTTCGCAGAGGCTGGAAGACCGGTTTCGGGCTTCCAGCCTTTCGTGTTTCAACGTGTGCAGCGATGCACTGCAAAGCAGATTGCCCCTCAGTCTTCTTTGCAGTGCTTTCTGACCCCGACTGCAGAAAGCGCCTTGGTTCGGGTGACGTGCAATGCGTCACCGTCCGCCATGGTTGGTAGTGGCCAACCACCAAGTCTGTTTGATTACGTGGTGTATTCATTCAAGACAGTCGCCAGAGCCAATTCAACCAGTTTGTTTTAACTCGTTCGTGTCCCATTCAAGCGGAGAACTCATGGCCTATTCTTATACCGAGCGCAAGCGGATTCGCAAAAGCTTCGGCAACCGCGAAAGCGTGTTGGCAGTTCCTTACATGTTGCAGATGCAAAAAGATGCCTACACGGCCTTTTTGCAAGCCGACCGTGCGCCCAAAGCGCGTCAGGTCGAGGGCCTTCAGGCCGCGTTTGACAATGCCTTCCCCATCGTCTCGCACAACGGGTTTGTCGAGATGAAATTCCTCGAATACAATCTGGCCAAGCCGGCGTTTGATGTGCGCGAGTGCCAGACCCGTGGTCTGACTTTTGCCTCTGCCGTCCGTGCCAAGGTTCAGCTCATTATTTATGACCGCGAGTCCTCGACGTCGCAGTCCAAGGTGGTCAAGGAAGTCAAAGAGCAAGAGGTCTACATGGGCGAAGTGCCCCTGATGACTGACAAGGGCTCGTTCGTGATCAATGGCACAGAGCGTGTCATCGTTTCGCAGTTGCACCGTTCGCCCGGCGTGTTTTTTGAACACGACAAGGGCAAGACCCACAGCTCGGGCAAGTTGCTTTTTTCGGCCCGCATCATCCCTTACCGCGGCTCCTGGCTTGACTTCGAGTTCGACCCGAAAGACATCCTGTACTTCCGCGTGGACCGTCGCCGCAAAATGCCGGTCACGATCCTGCTAAAGGCCATTGGCCTGAACCATGAGTCGATCCTGGCTAACTTCTTCGTGTTCGACCACTTCCGTCTGATGGACAGTGGCGCGCAAATGGAGTTCGTCGCCGAGCGCATGCGCGGTGAAGTCGCCCGCTTTGACATCACCGACAAGGCCGGCAAGGTCGTCGTCGCCAAAGACAAACGCATCACTGTTCGCCACACCCGCGAACTCGAACAAACCGGCACCACCTCCATCAGCGTGCCGGAAGACTTCCTGATCGGCCGTGTGGTCGCCAAGAACATGGTCGACGCAGAAACCGGCGAGATCATTGCCAAGGCCAACGACGAGCTGACCGAAGTACTGCTCAAAAAACTGCGCAGCTCTGGCGTGCAAGAACTGCAAGTGCTGTACACCAACGAGCTCGACCAGGGTGCCTACATTTCGCAAACCCTGCGCGCTGACGAAACGGCCGACGAGTTCGCCGCCCGTGTTGCTATCTACCGCATGATGCGTCCCGGCGAGCCGCCAACTGAAGACGCTGTGCAGGCTCTGTTCCAGCGCTTGTTCTACAACCCGGACACCTACGACCTGTCCAAGGTCGGCCGCATGAAATTCAACGCCCGCGTGGGCCGTCCTGAATCCACCGGCCCGATGGTCATGACCAACGAGGACATCCTCGCCGTCGTGAAAATCCTGGTGGACTTGCGCAACGGCAATGGTCAGGTCGATGACATCGATCACCTGGGCAATCGCCGCGTGCGTTGCGTGGGTGAACTCGCTGAAAACCAGTACCGCACCGGTCTGGCGCGCATCGAAAAAGCTGTCAAAGAGCGTCTGGGTCAGGCCGAGCAAGAGCCGCTCATGCCGCATGACCTGATCAACTCCAAGCCGATTTCTGCGGCACTCAAAGAGTTCTTCGGCGCTTCGCAGCTGTCGCAGTTCATGGACCAGACCAACCCGCTGGCCGAGATCACCCACAAGCGCCGTGTTTCGGCCCTTGGCCCCGGTGGTTTGACCCGCGAACGTGCCGGCTTCGAAGTGCGTGACGTGCATGTGACCCATTACGGCCGCGTCTGCCCGATTGAAACGCCTGAAGGTCCAAACATCGGTCTGATCAACTCGCTGGCCTTGTATGCGCGCCTGAACGAGTACGGTTTCATCGAGACACCGTACCGCCGCGTCATTGACACCAAGATCACCGACCAGATCGACTACCTGTCGGCCATTGAAGAAGGCAAGTACGTGATTGCCCAGGCCAATGCGCTGCTTGACAAAGACGGCAAGCTGACCGGCGAGCTGGTGTCGGCGCGTGAAAACGGCGAGTCGATTTTGTGCGGCGCCGAGCGCGTGCAGTACATGGACGTCTCGCCTGCGCAGATCGTCTCGGTCGCTGCGTCTCTCGTGCCATTCCTCGAGCACGATGACGCTAACCGCGCGCTGATGGGTGCCAACATGTCGCGTCAGGCTGTGCCTGTACTGCGTCCTGAAAAGCCATTGGTCGGCACGGGTATCGAGCGCGTTGCCGCGGTCGACTCCGGCACGGTGGTCACGGCCAACCGCGGCGGTGTGGTCGACTACGTGGACGCCACCCGCATCGTGGTGCGCGTTAATGACGCGGAAGCCGTTGCCGGTGAAGTGGGCGTAGACATCTACAACCTCATCAAGTACCAGCGTTCCAACCAGAACACCAACATCCATCAGCGCCCGATCGTCAAGATCGGTGACAAGCTGGCCAAGGGTGATGTGGTGGCCGACGGCGCATCTACCGACCTGGGCGAGATCGCTATCGGTCAGAACATGCTGATCGCCTTCATGCCCTGGAACGGCTACAACTTCGAAGACTCGATC
>JBIKHX010000117.1:0-6395 GCA_044361945.1 Polaromonas sp.
ATTGACGCAATTTCTCACCGTGAGCCTATCAAGGCCGCGAATGCGATGCGACGCCACTTGCAAACGGTCGAAGATCGGCTTGTAGGACGCGCCTGAACAGGGCGCCAGCAAAAAAGGTGTCTGCGAATGTCACCGGGCCGTCATCCTGAACCAGGGTTCAGGTGGGCGAGGGCAGTCGAACGTCGGGTTCGTCTAACGCGAGACGATCACACCTGCAAGACAATTTACCAAGCCCGTGCTCAAAGAGCATTGGTACAAGGAAATATAAAGCCCAGCGTACACCGCAGACTTAATGATTGTAGACCTTGCAGGCCAAATACAGGGGCTTAAAGCAGCCTGCCGTCCAAGCCCAGTGCAGTGTCCAGACGCTCTATCAGGGAGCTGATTTGAGCTTGATCTATAGGTTCGCCCGGGGCGCGTGTGGCGGGTGGTGCCGTGCGGTCAGCCAACTCAAAGGCCAAATTCAGTGCGGCAAGCACAGCGATGCGATCGCGAGCCTTGATCTTGCCTGAGTCACGGATTTTGCACATGGCTGCGTCTACTTTTTCAACGGCTGCCAGTAGCTTTTGATCGCCGTTGTCGGTGGTGCCGAGCAGGTAGCTCTGGCCCATGATCTGAACTTCAATCTGCTTCATGATGGCGTCTTTGTGTCGGCTTCCGGCAGGCGCTCCAGTAGCGCATCGACCCGAGCGCGCGCAGCGCTAAGGCGTGACTTCAGTGAGTCACGCTCGCTCGTCAGTGCGGTCACCTGCAAGCTCAGCAGCTCATTGGTGCGGCGCAACTCGTCATAGCGCAACAAGAGTCGTTCAACACGCTCGACAAGTTCTATGGTGGGTGTGGGTTCAGCCATCTGAATTGCGATTGTAGGGTTGATGGCAGACGCACAGCATAGAATGCAAATGTTGGTGCTCGCGGTGTGGTTCACACGCCGCAGTTCAACGGGAAGCAGGAGAGAGTCAAAGCCGGGCAGGCCCCAAGTCTGCCAGCGCCAAAACTTTTAACCTGCGCTGCCCCCGCAACGGTAAAACGAACGGATGACTCCTTGAGCTTTTTTGCTTAATGATTCATCCCGCTTTCATCACTCGCCACTGAGCGCCTTGAACAAGCGCATGGGAAGGCGATGAAGGTTGTTTCGTCAGCCCGGATACCGGCCAACAAGGTGTTGGTGCGTCTTGTTACAAGCGCACCAGCGTGACGCTCATGCACTGGCGGGGATGCCGGTGAGAGCCTTTGTGACGGGTTGATTCAAATGAGAAAACTTCACTCGCGCTGGCTTTTGGCCGCGCTTTTCCAGGCTGCCCTGTCGGTTTCGGCCGTCTATGCGCAGACTTCCTCGGTTCAAACCTTGCCTGAAACTGTTGTGACAGCGGCCAGGATTCCGCAAGACCCCAGTTTGATGCCGCAAGGTGTTGTGGTCATTACCGCCGCCGAAATTCAGACCGCCGGCATGACGAATGCCAATGAGGCCATCCGCTGGCTTGGTGGTGTGGTCAGCCGTATAGATACGACCGGCGGCAGAGATCAGACCCTAGATCTTCGGGGATTTGGTGAAACAGCCAGTAGCAATGTGGTGTTTCTTGTCGACGGCGTCAGGCAAAACGAAGGTGATTCTTCGGGTGTGTCACTGTCGTGGATTCCAATTGACAGCATTGAACGCATCGAGATCGTGCGTGGCAATGGTTCGGTTTTGCACGGCGAGGGTGCTACTGCCGGTGTCATCAACGTCATCACCAACAAAGGGCTGGTCGAGCCTGGAGGTTCTGCAAGCTTGAGCCTGGGCAGTTTCGCCACCAGCGATGCGCGCGTGTCGCTTCGGACGGCGACAGGCTCTTGGCGTTATCAAATCTATGCAAATGCATTCAATACTGACAATCATCGCGCCAATTACGCTCATCAAGATCGCAATGCTTTGGCCAGTGCCACCTGGGTAGAGGGAACTTCTCTGTTGTCCTTTCAGGTCGGCGCTCAGTCGTCCAATGGTGGCTTGCCGGGCGGTATCACGCCGGCAGATTTTGAAACCAACCCGCGAAAGACCTATAAGTTAAAAGACAATTTCCAAAGCGAAAAGCGTAATTTACAAGTGAGTGGGGAAACGTTTGTCGGGGATTGGCGGGTTGCGGTGGATGTGCGCCATCGTACTGACCGAGTTGACTCAAATTATATTTATGACGGCTACGCTACAACCAGCGCAACGAGCTCCAATCGAGCGGCTGTTCGTAGTTGGAAAGAATTTAGCCAAGGTTATTTGCAGCACCGTTTTTTGGTGGGTGTTGACACAGAGCAATGGACTCAGGATCGCGACCGTGGCGGCACAAAAATCAACCAATATTCTGATGCACTTTATGTCCGTCACGATATAAGTTTGAAAGAGTTGGGACTGAAAATTTACGGTGGTGCGCGTCAAACAACCGCGAACCGTGACATCAGTGGCGCAGCGGTTGGGCGACTCGACGTCAACAACAGCAGTTGGGACATCGGCGCGGCCATTCGTGCTGGCGCTAATGGGGAGTTGTTTAGCCGATTGGGAACCAGTTTTCGATTGGCCAATGCGGATGAGTTTGCTTGTTATCCCTACCCTTCCGGGCCGGCTTGCCCACCTGTCTCTTTACTCAAGCCGCAGACCTCCAAGGACATGGAATTGGGTTATCGCCACAACAACAGCAGTAGCAAATGGTCTTTGCGCTACTACCGCAGCGACTTGAAAAATGAAATCGGCTTGGACCCTGCGACCTACAGCAACCTCAACTTCGATCCAACAAGACGCTCTGGGGTCGAAATTGATGCCTCGGCAAAGCTGGCAAAAGCTGTAGATGCGGGCATCCAGTATGCGTATCGTCAGGCGGTTTTTCGAAGCGGACCCTACGCAGGCAAAACTGTACCCATGGTCCCAACCCAAAGCTTGACGGCGCGACTTTCATATCTTCTGTCTGATACGCGTACAGTGTCACTGGCCTATCAGTTGGTCTCGTCACAGTACGTCACGGATGATTTCTCTAACAGTTGCAGCATCAAGACCCCAGGCTACGGGACTTTGAATGTTCGCTACAGTGAAAGAGTGCAAGCGTGGACGCTTTCCGCCATCCTCAACAACGTGACTGATCAACAGTATTACAACTACCGCTCGCGTTGCAACTCGAGCTCAAAGTCGATTTACCCGGAAGCCGGTCGCACGTTTCACCTCATGGCCCAGCGCAGCTTTTAAATGAACCTCGGCCCTCAACGCATCGTCTGCCTGACAGAAGAGCCCACCGAGTGGCTTTATCTGTTGGGGGAAGAGCGGCGCATTGTGGGGATTTCGGGCTACACGGTGCGCCCGCCGCAGGCGCGGCTTGACAAGCCCCGGGTCAGTGCTTTTTTAAGTGCCAAGATCGACAAAATTGTGGCGCTCAAGCCCGATTGCGTGATCGGCTTTTCAGACTTGCAGGCTGACATTGCGTCCCAGCTGATCCGCGCCGGCGTGCAGGTCACCATCTTCAACCAGCGCAGCGTGGCTGAGATTTTCTCGATGCTTTACCAGCTCGCTGCCATGGTTGGGCAAGCCGATCAGGGCATGCAGCGCATCAAGGCCATGCAGCAACGCTTGACAGACATTTCGCAAGCCGCCGCTACGCTCAAGCGCCGCCCGCTTGTGTACTTTGAAGAGTGGTACGACCCGCACATCAGTGCGATTGCCTGGGTGTCGGAGTTGATAGGCATCGCCGGCGGTGACGACTGTTTCCCTGAACTGGCGTGCCAGCCCATGGGCAAAGACCGCATCATTGCCGACGGCGCTGACATCGTGAAGCGCCAGCCTGACATCGTGCTGGGCTCGTGGTGCGGGCGGCGTTTCCGGCCTGCGCATGTGCTGGCGCGGCCCGGCTGGGCGGATGTGAATGCCGTCAAGACCGGACAGATCTTTGAGATCAAGTCGGCAGATATTTTACAGCCCGGGCCGGCCGCGCTGACGGATGGCGTTGAGCAACTGCACCGCATCATCATGGCCTGGGGTGCGCAACATGCTTAAGTCTTTACGGGTCTTTTGTCTGGGCGTATGTCTGGTAACGCCTGCATTGGCCTTGCAGGTTGTTGACGATCTGGGCGTGCCTTTGAACTTGGACAAACCACC
The DNA here is from genome assembly GCA_044361945.1 of Polaromonas sp. GTDB lineage: Bacteria > Pseudomonadota > Gammaproteobacteria > Burkholderiales > Burkholderiaceae_C > Polaromonas. The sequence goes on from JBIKHX010000117.1 coordinate 4,106, forward strand.
GCAACGCATCGTCAGCTTGCTGCCTTCGTTGACAGAAAGCGTTTGCGCTTTATCGCAGTGCCAGCGGCTGGTAGGCGTCGATGAGTACTCCAACTTTCCTGCCAGCGTGCGCCAATTGCCTTTGCTCGGCTCAGGCCTGGTGCCCAGTATCGAGGCCGTCTTGGCGCTCAAGCCTGACCTGGTCTTGCTCGCCGGTTCATCACGGGTTAGCCAGCGCCTGCAGTCGCTGGGTATCAAGGTGCTGGCGCTGGAGCCCAAGACCCACGCAGATTTGCAGCGTGTGCTCAAAACCCTGGGTGATGTGCTTGGTTTGCCGCCTTCGACTGCGATGCAGTTGTGGCAAGGGATCGATGCCCAGCTTAACGCTGTTGCTGCGAGCCTTTCGCCAAATGCACGGGGTTCTCGCGTTTATGTTGAAGTCGGTCGCGGCCCTTATGCGGCCAGTGAGTCCTCTTTCATCGGGCAAACGCTGGCGCGCATGGGTGCGCGCAACATTGTTCCTGCGGCGCTGGGGCCGTTCCCGCAACTGAACCCGGAGTTTGTGTTGCGCGCAGACCCTGATGTGTTGATTCTCAGCAGCCGGAGTTCCGAAGGCTTGGTGCTGTACCCCGGCTGGGCATCGATGCGCGCTGTACGCTCTAAGCGCGTTTGTGTTCTCAGCCCTGAACAAGCCGACATGGTGGTCAGACCCGGGCCGCGCCTGGCTGAAGGCGCACGCCTGATGGCGCAATGTCTGGAGGAACATAGCAGATGACGTCCGGCACCGACCCCGGCCAGCGCAGCGCCAAAACCGGTCGATGGCTGGCGCTGGTTTTGCTGCTGCTCAGCGCGACCTTGTTACTGCTGGGTATGGGTGTGGGAAGTACCGGCTGGGACAGCCTGGCTTTGCTGCAGCGTGATCCTTCCGCCTGGCAAATTGTCTGGGAGATCCGCTTGCCCCGCAGTGTGGGTGCCTGGCTGGCCGGCGGCTTGCTGGGCTTGGCAGGTGCGCTGGCGCAGGGTTTGTTTCGCAACCCGCTGGCCGACCCCTATTTGTTAGGCAGCGCATCGGGCGCCTCGCTGGGCGTTGCTCTGGCCATGGCATTGTGGGGTGTGTCGCCGCTGGCGACGCAATGGCTGGCCCTGCTGGGGCTGTCCGGTGCTGCCTTTGCAGGTGCTTTGCTGGCGGTGCTGTTGACGCTGCTGCTGGCGCAAGGCGTACAGCAGACTTTGCGGCTGCTGTTGGCCGGCGTGGTGGTGGGCGTGGTGCTAGGGGCGGTGAGTTCACTGATTTTGTTATTGGTGCCGGACATCATGCAGGCCATGCAGTCTTTCATGCTGGGCAGCACCAGCTTTTTGGCCTGGCCCGCATGCATGCTGATGGCAGGGGTGTTGCTTTTGTCCGGCTTGCTGGCCTGGCGCATGAGTCCCCTGTTGGATGCGCTGGCACTTGGCGAAGCCACTGCGCAAAGCCTGGGTTTGCCGCTGCCGGCGTTGCGAGCGGGTCTGGTGGTGGTGCTGGCGCTGGCCACTGGCACGGCGGTGGCCCACACGGGGTTGGTTGCTTTTGTCGGCCTGGCCGCGCCGCATCTGGTGCGATCTTTGGTCAAAACCACGCCGGCTCGCTTGATCGGTTTGGCCAGCTTGTGCGGCGCCGTTTTATTGCAGGCGGCCGACTTGCTGGCGCGGTCCCTGATGGCACCGCGCGAACTGCCTGTGGGCGTGCTCACTGCTGTCCTTGGCGGCGCTTATTTGCTGTGGCTGATGCATGGTCAAAGTGCAAGGCGTCGTGGGGCCGGCGTATGAGCCAGCAGATCACAAGGGCGGGTGAATTTGCCTTGCAAGCCGACTCGCTGATGGCGAACCTGGGTGGCGCAGCTGTTTTGCATGGCCTGTCCTTTGGCTTGCGCCCTGCCAGCTGGGTTAGCGTGGTCGGCCCTAACGGTGCCGGCAAGTCAAGTCTGTTGCGAGTGCTGGCCGGCCTTCTGCCCTGTGCCGGCTCATTGCAATGGCAAGGCCAGCCTTTGCAAAGCTTCAGTGCCCGTAACCGCGCACAGCACATCGCATGGTTGGGGCAGGGCGAGCCCTGCGACGATGACTTGAGCGTCTACGACCTGGTGATGCTGGGGCGCATGCCGCACCAGGCCTGGTTGGCCGGCCCTAGCGCGTACGATCAAGCGGCGGTGGCGCGCGCTTTGACCGCCATGCAAGCCTGGGCCTGGCGCGATCGTTTGCTTGGGGAGCTGTCTGCCGGTGAGCGCCAGCGCGTGTTGCTGGCGCGCGCCTTGGCGGTGGAGGCGCAACTGTTGTT
>JBIKHX010000116.1:0-6395 GCA_044361945.1 Polaromonas sp.
CCTGCGTGGTCTCGTGTGAAAACGGACTGGTAAAAAGCCGCGTCCACCTTGCGTACATTGCTGGCCAGCAGCTGCGGCAGGAGCTTGGCGCGTTTGATCAAGGTGGGCGCATCCTTGCCGGTCCAGACGAACGCGTCAACGATCAAGCGACTGACATGCTCAGGATAAAAATTGGCAAAGCGTGCGGCCCGCAGCGCCCCGGACGACTGGCCGAAGAAACTGGCTTGGGTCTGGCCGGTTTCACGTGTGACCAGGTCCATGGCCAGTTTCAGGTCGACCACGCCGCTGTGAATGTCTGAGTAACCGGCCGTACGGTCGGAGTGCCCATAGCCCTCGTGGTCCATGGTCCACACTTCGTAGCCCAGGCGTACGAAGTGGTCCATCATGGAGTAGTCCTTGCGGCCTTCGATCTGCAGGTCAAACATGGTTTTAGCCGAATAAGACGAGCCGTGCACCAGAAATAAAACCGGTCGCTGTCCCGACGTGCCCGCTAGGTATTTGCGGTTCACCCACAAACGGATGCCGTCTTTGTCGGCCCAGAAGTCTTGCGCCAGAATTTGAATTTCAGAACCGTTCATTGCATTTCCAACTTGATCGATAGAAGAAAGGGCCGCCTTACAGCCACGCGTTTCAGTCCTGCTCGGGCTTGACTTGCTTGAGCCTTGGAATCAAAAAAGGCAGCGCCAAAGATACTGCCGACAAGAAGACCAAAGTGGCAGAAATACTGCTGCTGACAAACACCGCAGGGTTACCGTCCGACAGTGTCAGGGCCTGACGAAACGATTGCTCCATGATGCCGGCCAGTACCAGCGACAGCACCAGCGGCGGAATCGGGATCTCGACCTTGTCAAAGACATAACCCAGCACCCCAAAGAACAGCACCAGGTACAGCTCGACCATGCTGCCGTTGATGGCAAAAGTGCCCAGCACCGAAATAGCGATGATCAGCGGGTAAAGAATGCCGCTGGGAATGTAGAGCAAGCGTACGAAAATACCGATCAGGGGCAGGTTCAAAATCAGCAGCATCACGTTGCCGATGTACATGCTGTTAATCAGGCCCCAGACCAGGTCCGGACGGTTCTGGAACAGCAGCGGCCCTGGCTGAATGCCGTGCATGATGAAAGCGCCCATCATGACCGCTGTGGCACCGCCGCCGGGTACGCCCAGCGTCAGCAGCGGCACCATGGCGCCGGCTGTGTCCGAGTTGTTGGCGGCCTCCGGACCGGCCACGCCTTCGATGGCGCCCTTGCCGAACTCTTCGGGATTTTTGGACAGCCGCTTTTCGGTCGAATAAGACAGCAAGGAGGCGATGGTGCCGCCGGCACCGGGCAGGATGCCGATCAAAAAACCCATGATGGAGCCGCGCCAGATGGGTCCTTTGGAGCGGCGCCATTCTTCGCGGGTGATCCACAGTTTGCCGGTGATGCGCATGGCCGGGTCACTGGTGCCTGAATGGATTTTTTCCAGGCCGCGAAACACCTCGGCCAGGGCAAACATGCCCACTACCACCACGATGAAGCCAATGCCATCCTGAAACTCGGCAATACCGGCTGTAAAGCGCTGCTGTCCGCTTTGCAGGTCAATGCCGATGGTGGCGATCATCAGGCCCAAAATGGTGGACAGCAAGCCCTTGGCCGGGGATTTTCCGGATAGCGATGCCACCGCGGTCAGGGCAAACAGCATCAGGGTGAAATACTCGGCGGGGCCGAACTTCAGGGCGGTTGAGGCCAGCGGCACAGCAAACAGGGTGAGTGCGATCACGCCCAGGGTGCCGGCAATGAAGGAACCGATGGCCGATATCGCCAGCGCTGCCCCGGCGCGGCCATTGCGGGCCATTTCATAGCCGTCGATGGAGGTCATCACCGAGGCCGCCTCGCCCGGGGTGCGGATCAGGATCGCCGTGGTCGAGCCGCCGTATTTGGTGCCGTAGTAAACGCCGGCCATCATGATCAGGCCCGAGGCCGGGTCCATGCCATAGGTGACCGGTATCAACAGCGCAATGCTGGCTGACGGGCCGATGCCCGGCAAGATGCCGACGATGGTGCCGATCAGCACGCCGACAAAGGTGTACCAGAGGTTGATGGGCAACAGCGCCACCCCCAAGCCATTGACGATGTGGTTGAAGGTTTCCATGCGCGCCGGTGAATTAAAAGGGCAGCAGGCCGGCCGGGATTTGCGCGCCGAACAAGCGGGTGAAGGCCAGGTAGCTGCCAAAGCTGAAACCAGTCGCAGTCAGAACGTTCGCCCGTGTTTTGCCAGGGTTGAAAATAGCCATCAGGGCGTACAGATAAAGCGCTGTGGCGACCGCGTAACCCAGCCAGTTGAAGAGGAAAAAATAGCCCAGGGTACTGAGCACCATGGCCGCAATAAAGAAATATCCCTTGGCTTTCGGTGGTGTGTCTTGCTTGAAGTTTTCGCCCGGCACTGCTTGATGGGTGGAGTGCGCGCGGGCCTTGGCTTTCGCGCCGGCCAGTGTTTCAAGCCAAAGCAGAATCGCTGCAATCAGCAAACCGATGATCAGTAACCTGGGAATTGCTTTGGGGCCGATCGGATCGCCAATCAGCGGCTCATTGATCTGCTCGGTGGCAAACCAGTAAAAAGCGGCCAGCAACACCGTCGCCAGCACGATGAGTTTGTCTGATTTCATAGGGACAAGCCTGCGCACAGCGGCCGGGCGGCCGAGCGCTGGAGTGGGTGATTCACTTGGCCAAGCCGAGTTCAACCAGCACGGCCTTCATGGCCGCATAGTCCTTCTCTAAGTCTTGCTTGAAGGCATTGCCGACGGTGAAGTCATTGGTCCAGAAATTGTTCTCCAGGTCGGCTTTCCATTCGGGAGTTTGCACCACTTGGCGCAAAACACCTTCCCAGCGAGTCACCTGCGCGGGCGTCATGCCTTTGGGGCCCATGACAGCTCGCCAGTTACCCCACACCACATCGATGCCTTGCTCTTTCCAGGTTGGAACTTTGGAGAAATCGCCCGACAGGCGTTGGCTGGAGGCTACGCCCACGGCACGCAATTTCCCGGCAGCCATGTGCGAGCTGACGTTGCCGGCGGCGGTGACCACCATGTCGATATGCCCACCCATCAGCGCGGTCAAGGCCTCGGATGAACCTTTAAAAGCAATCACTTTGAGTGTTTTGGCTTCGCCGCCAATGCCCTTCATCAGCAAGCCCGCTGCCACATGGTTGTGGCCGCCCAGGGCGCCGGCAAAACCAATCGACAAAGACCTTGGGTTGGCTTTGAGTTTGTCGACCACATCTTTGCCGGTCTTCAGCGCCGAATCCGCGTTCACGGCAAAGACCGAGTAGTCGTTGATCATGGAAGCGATCGGAGAGAAATCCTTGTGATTTTGCGCGCTGCTGCCGGTGATGTGGTTGGCCAGCAAGGTCGGCGTGGTGATCATCAAGTAATGCGCATCACCGGCGTGCTGGGTCATGTAGTTCAGCTGGATGTTGCCGCCGCCACCGGTTTTGTTCACCACGGTCATGGTCGAGTTGATCAGCTTTTTGCTGCCAACTGCTTTTTCAATGGCCCGTGCGGTTTTGTCGTTGCTGCCGCCAGGCGCTGCATAAACCACAATTTCGACGTTTTTGCCGGGCTCCCAAGTCTGTGTATGGCCCAAGGGCACACAGGACAGGAATGCCAACAAGGTAAGGGCAGCGGTCTTGAAGGCGTTTGAAGTCAACATAGCCAAGTTAATTTTTGAAGTTTGAAAATAGACATGCCGTAAAGACACAGGTCTATTTTTACCTCAGAACAATGCTGTATCCAATGTGGATTTCCCTTAGCCCACAGAGCGGCGGTCCGTGTTTCAGCGCGGCGGGCGCTCGGCCGGGATCTCGCGCACTTCGACATCCACCACCTCGTTGTTGCCAAGGCGGCTGCGGGGGGACGGCACAGCTTGTTGGGCCCGGGCGTTTGCGCTTGTGGACTCAGAGCTTTCGGGCGCGTCGCTGCGCCAGCGGCCGGCCATCTGTTGACCAGAAAACTGCCTGAACCGGCTGAAGGCGGTGACCGCCGCCGGTTTCTGCCCGGTCACCAAAGCACGCAGCAGTGCCAGCAGCAACATCACCAGCCCAAGGGCCAGCAGGCTGAGCAGTGCAACAGCAGCAAAAATACCCAGCGCCAGACGCATGAGCACTTGAATGAGGCGGTTAAAAAAAGGCAATGTAAATTCCCTGGAAAGACTTGTGCTCAAGCATGTAGATGCGGCTCATGGATCCGATTGCAAGTCGCGCTGCGCTCAGTCAAAGGCTTTGCAGCCCGAAACTACACGGGCAGCGGTGGTGACGGCGCACAGTACCGCAAAAACCCAGGCCAGCAGCGCAAACTGAGCCGGCCACAAGCACATGGCGACGAAAAACCCCAGCGTTTCCGTGCCTTCTGTCAGTCCGCCCAAAAAGTAAAACGACTTTCCGCTGGACATCGGCTTACTCATCTGGCGTTTGGCCGCCATCACAGCAAAGGCTAAAAAACTGCTGCCCGTCCCCATGAAGCCCACCAGCAAGGCCGCTGCCGCCAGTGCGTTCGCGGCAGGGTCTGCAAACGCAAAGGCAAGCACAACGGCCGCGTAAAAAATGAAGTCCAGGGTGATGTCCAGAAAGCCACCACGGTCAGTCGGCTGCGTCTGCCGGGCGACTGCACCGTCCAGGCCATCACAAAGCCGGGACAACAGCAGCAAAAGCAAGCCTGCCCTGTAGGCGCCTTGCGATATCAAAGCGGCGGCCAGCAAACCGATCGCAAAGCCGGCCAGCGTCAGCTGATTGGCTGTGACTTTCAAGGCGACGAGTCGCCGCGCTAAGCGGCTGAGTACGGGCTCGATCAGGCGTTGGGCAAAGCTGTCGAGCATGGGGTGCGCGCCGGTCGGATTAACTCAGCAGCGCCTGGGCAAATTCGCGCGCGTTAAAGGTTTCCAGATCTTGGACCTGCTCCCCAACGCCGATAAAGTAAACCGGCACCGCCCGCCAATCCGGATGGACCTTACTGCGCTCGCTGGCCCACAGTGCAATGGCGGCCAACACACCGCCTTTGGCCGTGCCATCGAGCTTGGTGACGATCAAACCCGTGAGCTGCAAGGCTTCGTCGAAGGCCTTGACCTGCGCCAGTGCATTTTGGCCGGTGTTGCCGTCGATGACCAACAGGATCTCATGCGGGGGCGTACCGATGCCCTGACCGCCGGCCTTGGCGATGGTGCGTTTGATTTTTTTGAGCTCTTCCATCAAGTGCAGTTGGGTGGGTAAACGGCCGGCGGTGTCTACCAGCACCACGTCCTTGCCGCGCGCTTTGCCGGCGCTGACCGCGTCGAAGCTGACAGAGGCCGGGTCGCCGCCGGCCTGGCTGACGATCTCAACCGTATTGCGGTCGGCCCAGACGGTGAGTTGCTCCCGCGCCGCTGCCCGGAAAGTGTCGGCCGCGGCCAGCAGCACCGAGGCCCCCGCGTCGCTCAAGTGGCGCGTGAGCTTGCCGATCGAGGTGGTCTTGCCGGCACCATTGACGCCCGTCACCATGATCACAGTGGGCACAAACTCGCCAATGCGCAAGGGCTGCTCTAGAGGCTTGAGCAAGCCGCTAAGCACTTCGATCAGCAGGTTGCGCACAGCCACCGGATGCGTCACGCCGCTGTCTTTGACGCGGCGGCGAACTTCGCCCAGCAAATAGTTGCTGGCGGCTACGCCGGCGTCGGCCATCAGCAGCGCGGTCTCCAGGTCTTCGTAAAGCGCCTCATCGATTTGCGTACCCGTGAAAACGCTGGAAATACTGCTGCCGGTCTTGCGCAAGCCGGCCTTGAGCTTGTTCAACCAGGGTTCGCGTCCGGCAAGCAAGCCCTGAGCCGGCGCCTGGCTGTTGGCCGCTATGGGCGTGACCAGTACGCTGCCGATCAGACCCGCTGTTGAACCACCCAGCGCCGCATCACCGGGAGCGTTCAGGGTTTCGGATGCGGCTACGGGCTGGGGCGTTTTTTTCTTGAAGAAACTGAACATGTGAGGGTCTTTGTACTGCAGCTATTCTATGAAACGCCCCGTGCAAGTTACATTTGCCCAACACATGACCCCAACTCAGCTCACGATGCCCATGTTTTTAACTTTTCTTTGTCCCCGTCTCACCGGTGCTCGCCTGGTGAAACAGGCCGCTGCGCTCTTGGGTGCCTGGTGCCTGGTTGCAGGCAGCGCCAGTGCGCAAAGCCCGGTTCCGGGTATGCAGGTGCAGCAGTTCACACTGGCCAATGGCATGACGCTGATCGTTAAAGCCGACCGCCGGGCCCCCACGGTGGCGCACATGCTGTGGGTGCGGGTGGGCTCGATGGACGAGGTGGACGGCAGCTCGGGTGTGGCCCATGCGCTTGAACACATGATGTTCAAAGGCACGCCCACCCTCAAGCCAGGTGAGTTTTCGC
>JBIKHX010000181.1:0-4907 GCA_044361945.1 Polaromonas sp.
TCCCCGGCCAAGCCGAAGCAAGGTCTGAACTTTAACGCAATTTAAAGCCTGATTGATGACTTTTGACGATTGCTTTGAAATGGCCGCCCGGCAGCCAAGGATGATCAAGGAACCAGTTCAGCGACGTAAATACGCGCTCAAGCCCATTTTTAGTTGGAAATACGTGTCGCCTTTAGGCTCACAAATCTTTGAACAAGGCTAAATTTTGACAAATTATTTTTTATAAAATATTATCCGGATAATTTCGTTAAGTATTAAACAAGGTTGCGATGAAAATTGTGTCCATTCGGGCTTATCCGCTGTACGCCTCGTTCGAACGCCTGTTTGGAGGTGCCGACAGGGTTCCTCCATCCATGCTGGCGCCGGCCAGCCATTTCCGCCTCATACCACGCAGCGGGCAACATTCGACTGTTGTTGAAATCCGGAGCGACAACGGTTTGGTGGGCATTGGCGAGGCTTTTGGCCTGCCGCATTCACAGCTCACTGCCAGCCTGATTGAGGGGGTGATCGCCCCTGCCTTGCTGGGACAAACCCTGACCAAGCCGGACAAATTGCTGGCTGATCTGTACTCGTTTTTTGTTGCCTTGGGCCATACCCGCGGCCCGGCGATAGAAGCCATCAGCGGCGTGGACATTGCCATGTGGGACCTGCTGGCCAAGCAGGCTGCGCTCCCACTGTTCGAACACCTGGGCGGATCTCTCGCACCTGTGCCTACTTATGTAAGCCCCGTGCCTTACCTGGCCTCTGCATCGGAGTCGGCCGAACAAGCGCGAGCATTCGTCCAACAGGGTTTCAAGGGCCTCAAGCTGAAAATCGGCCGCGGCCTGTCGACCGACCTGGAACATATAGGCGCGGTCCGGGAAGCCATCGGTTCGCAAACCCAACTCATGCTAGACGCAAATTGTGCCTATGCGGTAGACGACGCCATCGCGTTGGCCAAGGAGCTGCTGCCGTTTAGCATTGCCTGGCTGGAAGAGCCGATCCGTCCCGACTCGCCGGATGAACTGGCACAGGTCAGGCGCCGGTCGCCGGTGCCTATCGCCTGCGGCGAAAACGAATTCATGTTGTCCAGCTTCGAGGCGCTGGCCCGCGCTGGCGCCATCGACATTCTTCAGCCCAACATCACGAGGGCTGGCGGAGTCAGCGGCATGCTGGAGATAGACCGTATCTGTGTGCGGTATGGCATTGCGCTGTCGCCGCATGGAGTTGGTTCTGGCATTGGCGTTGCGGCGGCGGTGCATACGGCGCTTGCCGCCAAGGCGTTCAGCGTCTACGAGGCCAACCTGCTACCCAACGCCCTGCGCAGCGATCTTCCGCTGGACCCGATGGCGCTGGTGGATGGCCAATTCGTTCCGTCCAGGCGTCCGGGCCACGGCTGCGATCTGAACTGGGATTTACTGGCCACCTACGACATCCGTTCCGGCGCCACTTTCACAGGAGCGGCCTGATGGCGCAACCCGACAAAGATGCGGGCGCGGCGTTCCAGCAAATTGGCGTGCCCGGCGAGCGCCTAGTCGACCTGCTGTACCGCAATATCCGCGATTACGTCATGTTCTCGCCCGAGGGCGCGCAGGAAGGCCGGCTTTATCCGCACGCCTTGTGCGAGAAGTTCCACGCCACCGCAACTCCCGTGCGCGAGGCGCTGGCGCGGCTTGCCGCCGAGGGGTTTATCGAGGCTACGCCGCGCCGTGGTTTCCATGTGCGGCGGCCTTCCGAGCGCCAAGTGACCGATCTTTGGCAGGTGCGCGGTGGGCTGGAAGTGATGGCCGGTGAGCTGTTTATCGCGCGCGTGTTGCAAGGCAGCGTGGATGCAGCACAACTCGACCGGCTTACGGCCGTGCTCGAACGCATAGCTTCCACCTTGGACGCCATCGACGGACGCGAGCACATCGAACTGAACCGGCAGTTCCACGGCAACATCGTCGAACTCAGCGGCAACGAACTGCTGGTGTCGATGTACCGCGGCATCCAGATGCAGTTGCTCGCAGCTTGGGTGAAACGCGGCCTGGGCACTTGGCGTGCGCGCGTGCAGGCCGAGGCCGACGACCACCAGGAACTTCTCGACGCCCTGCGCGCGCTTGACGCCCCGCGTTACGGCGCCGCGGCGCGGCGCCACGTCGACACCTCGCTGAGAAACGCGCTCAGCGACCTGGCGATCGACAAGACACAGCCCAAACCGGCAGCGGCCGATAGCGCTAAATACACCAACCCGTAGCAAAAGTAAACAAGGAGACTTACCATGAAAAGAATTACCCGCCGCACATTGATTGCCGGACTTGGCGCTACAGCGCTGTCGCCGTTGCTTGCCCAGGAGTTCCCGGGCAAGCCGATACGGCTTATCGTGCCGTATCCGCCAGCGGGTGCATCCGACATCACCGCACGCCTCATAGCCGAAAAGCTGAGCAAGAAATATGGCGTGCAGGTAGTCGTGGAGAACAAGGCAGGCGCCAACGGCGTCATCGGCACCGAGATGATCGCAAGAGCGGCTCCGGACGGTTACACGATAGGTCTGGTCGCAAGTTCGCATGTCGGTAACCCATATTCCTATAAGCGGGTCCCGTTCGACACTCTGAACGACCTCCAGTCCATCACCCAGACCGCCAATGTGCAACTGGGCTTGGCGGTGCATCCTAAGCTCAACGCGAACAACGTTAAAGAGCTGTTGACGCTACTGAAGGCCCAGCCCGGCAAGGTGGATTTCGCTTCGACCGGTGCCGGCGGCAACCCGCATCTGTTCGCCGAAGTGTTCATGCAGCTCTCCGGCACCAAGATGAACCATGTTCCCTACAAAGGTAGCTCAGCCGCGCATCCGGACCTGCTGTCCGGAGAAGTCCAGGTCATGTTCGACGCGGTGGCCGCACTGGCACCCCACGTCAAATCGGGGCGCATTAAGCTGCTTGCTGTATGCGGCGACAAGCGTGCCGCGCTGCTACCCGATGTGCCTACGCTGGACGAGGCGGGTGTCAAGGGTTATGGCATGTACTCCTGGGGGGGCATCATCGCGCCCGCCAAGCTGCCTAGGCCCTTGATCGACAAGCTCAACCGGGACATAGGCGAAGCGCTGCGGTTACCGGATGTACGCGACCGACTGACCCAACTAGGCGCTGAGGTGGTGGCTGGAACACCCGAGCAATTCGATGCCTTGCTGCGCTCGGAGACGGTGCGTTACGCCAAGCTCATTAAGGAAGCGGGCATCATCCCCGAGTAAGAGGCGAGCTTGGCGGCCAAGGCTCAGGCCAGAAGAGCCCAAGCCGCCAGATCGTCGGCCGAGAGCTTACCCATGCGCCGCTGCAAAACGGCACCTGAAGCCGAAAAAACCACTGAAAAAGGCAGGCCGCCGCTCACATTGCCCATGCTTTTGCTAAGCTCGGTGCCGCCCAGGCCGGCCATGGCAACGGGAAAGTCCAGCGGCGATTTGGCCAGCCAGGCCCGCACGGCGCTGGGCTGATCGACCGCCAGGCCCAGCACGCGCCAGCCACGCGATTGCTGCGCCAGGTGAAAACGGTTGAGCAAAGGCAACTCCTCCACGCAGGGCGGGCACCAGGTGGCCCAGAAATTGAGGAGCAAAGGCTGACCGGCCAGGCTGCTGACTTTGAACGGCGCGCCGTCAGGCGTCTCCAACGCCAGCCCCCAGAACGGGTCTGCCGCCAGCGCCGCCGGGCTCCTGCCTTGAGCGCCGGACTGCCACCAGAAGGCCCCGGCTCCAGCCAAACCAGCGCTGAGCGCTGCACCGGCGAACATCAAGTTTCTGCGTGAGCTCATGTTTGTTCCTAAAGTCAGAAATTTGACCATTTAAAAATGAAATTATCCCCAAGCCGTAGGCTGGCGCTCAATCTGAAGCCGCCAGCAAACGAGCCACCGAAGCCAGATCGCCGCGCGGTGACTGGCCTTGGGCGTCTGGGCGCAGCGCGCCGCGCAAATCATCGTGGTCATACACCATGAGGTGCACGCCGACAGTCTCTTGCAAGGGCTTGCACAGGCTGCGAATGCTCAGCGCCTCGACACTGTCACCGGTAAAACCAGTCACCGTGCGCGGTTCGTAGTCCACCAGATGCTCGATCAAGGCGATCTCAGCCGACTTGGGGTCATCGCAAAACAGCTGGATGTAAATGTCAGACAAACGCGTGGCCGTACCGCGCCAGACCGCGCCGCCTAAAAACGGCCTGAATTCGGCCATGCGCTGCATCCAAATCAGCGCCAGTTCGCGCAACGCGGCCAGCTCGGCGGGCTGCGTGTCGGCGCAAAACAGCGCGATGTAGTCGCGCACAGCAGCTTCCACCAGGTCGTTGTCAGGTAATGCCGTGCGGCCCGGCAAACCCAGCTGCTTGAGCGCACGGCGCTTGGCCGGCCCGTACTCCAGCCCCTCCTCCACCACCATGGTGGCAGCGGCAGCGGCAATCTGCTCCTTCAGGCTGTGCGGTTCAAAGTCGTGCATGGCTGCATTTTTGCATCCCGGGGCTGCCTAAAATGCCGCATGCACATACATATATTAGGAATCTGCGGCAGCTTCATGGGTGGTCTGGCGGCCTTGGCGCGTGAGGCCGGCCACCGGGTCACGGGTTGCGACACCGGCGTTTACCCGCCCATGAGCGATCAGCTGCGGCAGCTGGGCATTGACTTGACCGAAGGCTATGACGCCGCAATCTTGAGCCAAACCGGCTTTGCGCCGGATATGTTCGTCGTGGGTAATGTGGTTTCACGGGCGCGTCTGCCCGATGGAAGCCCGCGTTACCCGCTGATGGAGGCCATCCTGAACCAGGGCCTGCCCTACACCAGCGGCCCACAGTGGCTGGCCGAACATGTGTTGCAGGGCCGCCATGTGCTGGCCGTGGCCGGCACACACGGCAAAACCACCACCACCGCCATGCTGACCTGGATTCTGGAGCAAGCCGGCCTGCAACCGGGCT
>JBIKHX010000118.1:0-6382 GCA_044361945.1 Polaromonas sp.
CAGACCAGTACCGCACCGCTCGAAGCCGCCCAGCCTTCCACTGCGCTGTGGTTCAGAGCCTGGCCAACGGGTGAAAACAAGACCACCGGTGCGGGAGTAGCCTCGCCTCCAGCTCGCTCAGCGCGTATGGCCTCCAGACACAAGGCCAGCGGCTCAGCCATCATGACCATGCCCGGGCCGCCGCCAAAGGGCCGGTCATCGACGCGCCGGTAATTGCCTTCTGAATAATCCCGCGGGTTCCACAAGCGAAGCTGCACCTGGCCGGACTCGTAAGCACGGCGTGTCACGCCGCTGCTCACAAAAGGGGCGAAAAGCTCAGGAAAAAGGGTGATGACGTCAAAACGCATGCGGGTATTGTGCGCGGCGCGGGGAACAGGGGCCGGCGTCAATAGTCGGGCTGCCAGTCCACCGTGATGCGCTTGCCGGGCACATCCACCGCATCAACGTAGGCGGCCACAAAGGGAATCATGCGCTCGGCGGCTGACTGCGTGCCGTCTTCGGCAAGCGCCTGGTATTCGATGCACAGCACCGCCTGCGGGCCGGTGGTCATGAGGTCACGCACCGTGCCCAGGCTGAGGCCTTCACGGTTGACGACATCCAGGCCGATCAGATCGACCCAGTAGTACTCATCTTTGGAAGCACTTGGGAAACTGCTGCGCGGCAAAAAAATACGCGCGCCCCGCAAAGCCTCGGCGGCGCTGCGGTCTTCGAGGCCGGCGATTTTGGCGACCACGGTGTCCGAATGCACCTTGCACTCGTCCAGGCTGATCAACACAGTGCCCGAAAAAGCCGAAAAGCCCGGACGAAACCGGGCTTCGGGAGCTTGTAAAAACCAGTCTTTTGCCGCAAAAAGAGCTTCGGGCTCTGCGCTGTGCGGCAACACCTTGACCCAGCCCTTGACGCCCCAGGCGTCAAGAATGCGACCGACTTCGATCGCATCATCAGGCAAGGCGGCCTGCTTGAGGCCGGGTGAAAGTTCAGTCGCCATGTTGCTGCATGTCATGCCATGGCTGGCGGGTTGGCAGACCTTCGCAAAAAGGCCTGCAAGCCCGTTCAGGCCGCTTTGGCAGCGCCCTGCTTGACCAGACGCTCAACGGTTGGCGAGGCTTGTGCGCCTACACCGAGCCAGTGGGTCAGACGGTCTTGCTCAATGCGCAAGCCCTCTTCGCCACCCTTGGCGATCGGGTTGTAAAAACCGATACGCTCGATGAAACGGCCATCGCGTCGAACGCGTTTGTCAGCCACAACGATATTGAAAAAAGGACGGTGCTTGGAACCGCCGCGCGAGAGTCGAATGACGACCATGATTTATCCTTCGGGTGGTGGGAAGACAAAATTGTCAGCCCAACATGAGTTTGCAGCGCTTGAGACACACGACATGGCCACCCGGCCAGCGAATTGCTGCAAAGCCGCAGATTATAGCCCGAGACACAGCCAAGCGAGCACCCATGACTATCCTGCGCCCAAGCCAAGAACCAGACCTGCCGGCCATCACCGCCATTTACGGCCACCACGTGCTGCACGGCAGCGGCACCTTTGAAACCGAGCCCCCCTCGCTGGCCGACATGAGGGCCCGCCGCGCCGAGGTGCTGGCCCGGCATCTGCCTTTCCTGGTGGCAGAAGACGGCGGCCGCATTCTGGGCTTTGCCTACTGCAACTGGTTCAAGCCCAGGCCGGCTTACCGATTTTCGGCCGAAGACTCCATTTACTTCACCCCCGATGTGCACCGCCACGGTCTGGGCCGCGCCCTGCTGGCAGAACTCGCGGCGCAGGCCGAAGCGGCCGGGGTGCGCAAGCTGATCGCCGTCATTGGCGACTCCGCCAACGCCGGCTCCATCGGCGTGCACCGCAGCGTTGGCTTTGAGCAGGTGGGCGTGCTCAAGTCCTGCGGCTGGAAGTTTGAGCGCTGGCTCGATGTGGTGCTGATGGAAAAAACTCTGGGCGCAGGTAGCAGCCGTCCGCCGCAATCGACTGGGGTTTAATGCACGAGCCGCTTGGCAGCAACGACAATTTATCTTCTCTCCGATTGATTCGCATGAAAAACAAAACCCTGACCACCTGGCTCACTTTCCTGGGTGGTCCGCTGGGCTTGCACCGCTTTTACCTGCACGGGCTGAGTGACACACTGGGCTGGGCCATGCCCATACCGACTGCGCTCGGTATCTACGGCATCCAGCGCATGCAACAGTTCGGCATGGACGACGCTCTGAGCTGGGTGCTGATTCCGCTGCTCGGCTTCACCATGGCTGGCTGCGCACTGACCGCAATTGTTTTCGGGCTGACCGCCACTGAAAAATGGAATGCCCGCTTTAACCCGGACGCTGCACCGGATGCGCGCCCGGGCCAGACCAACTGGCTGACTATTTTGGCCGTGGCGGCGGCATTGCTGGGCGGCACCACCGCCATGACGGCCAGCCTGGCCTTTAGTTTTCAGCACTATTTCGAATTCCAGGTCGAAGAAGCGCGCAAGATCTCGCAGTAAACAACAGCGCCGGCGCGCTGAGCTTTAGCTCACCAGCATGAGTGCCAGAGTCAAAGTCAGCATGGACATGACGGTAGACACGGCCACACTGGCGGTGATGAGTTCCTGGGCAACGCTGTAGCGCTGCGAAAAAAGAAACACATTGGCGCCCATGGGCAGCGCCGCGGCCGCCACCATCACCGCCATCGGCAGGCCGCTCACCCCCATCCAGAAGCACAGCGCAAACACCAGCAGCGGGTGAAGGATGTTCTTAACACCGGCCAGCACCAGGGCCGGCCGCCAGTAGACCCCGACACGCGTGTAGGCCAGCGTGATACCCACCAACAGCAAGGCCACCGGGCTGAAGGCCTTGGCCATCAGCTCCAGCGGAGTTTCAATCGCCTGGGGCAGTTGCCAGCCGGTCCGGGCAAACAGCAAGCCCGCCAGCAAGGGCATCGTCAAGGGGTGCCAGATACTATTTTTAATGCCATTGAGCACCGTGGCCAGCGCGGGGCGCGGGGCGGCATCCGGCAACTGCTCGCGCGCCACGGCCAGCTCCAACATCACCGTCGCACTGGTCAGCAGCACCAGCGAATGCACGGCCACCAGCGTCAGCAGCGTTACCAGCCCTGCCGGGCCGTAGACCAGGGAAACCAAGGCAATGCCGATCATGATGGTGTTGGAATACGTGGCCGCCAGGGCCAGCACTGCGGCGCGGCGGTTAAAACCTTGCAATAAAAAAGTGCTGCCAAACAACAGGCCGACCGCCACAAAATAAGCTGCAACGGGCTTGAAGTCGAGCTGCTCAAGGTGCACGCGGCTCATGGTGCGAAACAAAAGCGCCGGCGTGAGCAACAAAAACACCAGATTGGACAGATCCTTGACGGCGGTCTCGCGAACCCAGCCCAGTCGGGCGGCGACAAAGCCTGCGCAGATCAGCAAAATAACGGGCAAAAGCGACGTCAGCACCAGAGAATTCATGGCGCTGATCTTAGCTTCGACACGCTTGCAGCAGCCCGACTACGCTGCTCTGCCCGGGGGTGCCTAGTTCTTGACCAGCCTGGCGAAGGTCTTACGAAACTTCTCGACCTTGGGCCCGGCCACCGCCACGCAATAGCCTTGGAAAGGATTGCGCTCAAAAAAGTCCTGGTGGTAATCCTCAGCCGGCCAGTAGTTGCTCAGCGGCATCACCTCGGTGACGATGGGCCGGCCGAACACCTTGGCCTGCGTCATCTCTGCCAGCATGATGCCGGCGATCTCGCCCTGCTCGGGTGACGAAACATAGATGCCGCTGCGGTACTGCGTGCCGGCATCATTGCCCTGGCGGTTCAGCGTGGTCGGGTCGTGGATCACGAAAAAGATTTCCAGAATCTCACGCAGGCTGATCTGCGCGGGGTCAAACACCAGTTTGACCACCTCGTTGTGACCGGTGTCGCCGCCGCAGACTTGCTCGTAGCTCGGCTTGGCCACGTGGCCATTGCAGTAGCCGGATTCCACATCGGTCACGCCGCGCACTTTGACGTACACCGCTTCGGTGCACCAAAAACATCCGCCGCCCAGGGTGATGGTCTGCCTATCGCTCATGAAAATTTTTCCTTGAAGAGCATTGTCAAAAGCTCATTTTGCCTTTCACCGCGCCCGTACTCACAGCGTGGCCGGCAAACTTGCCTGCACCGCATGGACAAAGGCGCTCAGGGCCGGGCTGTCGCGGCTGGTTTTCCAGAGGCATTGCGTTTCGTAGCGCATGCGCTGGTCTTGCAGCGGCACAAACACCGCGCCGGCCAGGGCCGACTGCGCCAGTGCCGCCGGTACCAGCGCCACGCCCATACCTTGCGCCACCAGCGAGACCACGCTCAGCCAATGCCGCAATTCAAAGCGGATCTCCGGATCCAGCCCCGATGCTGCGCACAAGGCCAGGATGCGTTCGTGATAGTCCGGCGACACTGCTTTAGAGACCACGGCAAAGGGCTGGCCCTTCAATTGAGCCAAATCCAGGTCACGCTGCCCAGCCAGCGCATGCCCCGCCGGCAAACATGCCACCAGCGACTGGCTGGCCACGCGGATTTGCGACAACTCCGGCGGCACCCGGGTGGTGTGCACAAAACCCAGGTCAATGCGGTCTTGCGCCAGCGCCATCAGTTGCTCGCTGGAGCTGAGTTCCTGGAGAAGCAAGCGCAGCCGCGGATGGCCGGTTTGAAATTGCGCCAGCATGGCCGGCAGGCCGTTGAACAACATGGTCCCGGAAAAGCCGATGGTCAAGCTACCTACCATGCCTTCGCCGACGTCCTTGGCCAAACTGGCGGCCTGCGCGGCTTGCGCCAGCAAAGCGCGCGCCGCCGGCACAAAGGCCAGCCCGGCAGCAGTCAGTTGCACCGACTTGCTGTTGCGCGTCAGCAGGCGTGCGCCCACCGAGGCTTCGAGCTGTTGAATATTGAGCGACAGCGGCGGCTGTGAAATCGCCAGCCGCCGGGCCGCCCGGCCGAAGTGAAGTTCCTCGGCAAGTACCAAAAAATAACGCAGGTGGCGAAATTCCATAAATATAAAAAATGTATTGTTAGATCGATAATCTGTATTAGACAGCTATTCATGACTGCCAAACAATCAGCTCTACACTTTTGAATCTACACAGGAGACAGCCCATGGCCACCAAATTCAGCTGGGAAGACCCGTTCTTTCTGAGCCAGCAACTCAGCGACGACGAGCGTGCCATCGTCGATGCCGCCCACAGCTTTTGCCAGGAAAAGCTGCAAACCCGCGTGCTGATGGCAGCGCGCCACGAAAAATTTGACCGCGAAATCATGAACGAAGCCGGGGCCATGGGCTTTTTGGGCTCAACCATTGAAGGCTACGGCTGCGCCGGCCTGAGCTATGTGGCCTACGGTCTGATTGCACGCGAGGTCGAGCGCGTGGACAGCGGCTACCGCAGCGCCATCAGCGTGCAAAGCTCGCTGGTCATGCACCCCATCAACGAATACGGCAGTGAAGCACAAAAGCAAAAATTTCTGCCCAAACTCGCCACCGGCGAGTGGGTGGGCTGCTTCGGCCTGACCGAACCCAACCACGGCTCGGACCCGGCCAGCATGCTCACGCGCGCCAAGCCGGTTGACGGCGGCTTCATCATGAAGGGCGCCAAGATGTGGATCACCAACAGCCCGATCGCCGACGTCTTCGTGGTCTGGGCCAAGCTCGAAGATGCGGACGGCAAGGTCGGCGGTCAGGAAAGCATTCGCGGCTTCATCCTGGAAAAAGGCATGAAAGGCCTGAGCGCCCCGAAGATCGAAGGCAAGATGAGCTTGCGTGCCTCGGTCACCGGCGAGATCGTGATGGACGATGTGTTTGTGCCTGAAGCCAACCTGATGCCCAATGTCAGCGGCTTGAAGGGCCCGTTCGGTTGCCTGAACAAGGCGCGTTACGGCATTGCCTGGGGCGCTCTGGGCGCGGCCGAAGACTGCTGGCTGCGTGCCCGCCAGTACACCATGGACCGCCAACAGTTCGGCCGTCCGCTGGCGCAAAACCAGCTGATCCAGAAAAAACTCGCCGACATGCAAACCGAAATCGCCCTCGGCCTGCAAGCCTGCCTGCGCGTGGGCCGCCTGATGGACGAAGGCCAGGCCGCGCCCGAAATGATCTCCATGATCAAGCGTAACTCCTGCGGCAAGTCGCTGGACATTGCCCGCATGGCGCGCGACATGCACGGCGGCAACGGCATTCATGACGAATACCACGTCATCCGCCACATGATCAACCTGGAAACCGTCAACACCTACGAAGGCACTCACGATGTGCATGCGTTGATACTGGGCCGGGCGCAAACCGGGCTGCAGGCTTTTTATTGAGACTGGGGCTCTTACAAACGCCCCCGCAGTCCAAAGTAAGTGACCACTGCGGCAATAAGCGCCCGCAAGGGATGGCTTGATCGCT
>JBIKHX010000119.1:0-6378 GCA_044361945.1 Polaromonas sp.
GTTTTGAAAAATCTGCTCGGCCGGCACCACGCCGGCCTTGATGATGTCTTGCCCGTGGTACACGTCATGGATGAAGCGGTTGAGCGCCGAGACGCGCTGCACCAGGCCTTGTTCCATGCGGGCCCATTCGTGGGCGGGAATGATGCGGGGGATCAGGTCAAAGGGAATCAGGCGTTCGGTGCCGGCGCCGTCTTCGTCCTGTTCGCCATACACGGCAAAAGTAATGCCGACGCGCCGGAAAATCATTTCGGCCTCGGCCCGGCGGGCCTGCATGGTGTCTGCAGGCTGTTTGGCCAGCCAGCGCTGGTAAGCCTCGTAATGCGGGCGCACGCTGGCGGGGCTGGCGTTCATTTCGTCAAACATCGGTCGGCTCATGGACTGCAATCTCCGGCTATTTCAACTCTGATTCTTGTGCTGGAAGCTAAGCAAGTTATAAGCCAGTAAACGCTTAAAAACCCGAATTCAAGGCTTTCGACGGCAGCGAAATACAAAAAAAGGCTTCAGGGCGCCACCGGCAAGCGGTGCTGCCAGTAGCGCAGGCCCTGCTCGCGCTGGCAGGTCCATTCGGCCGGCCGGGCACTGTGCCAGCCCGAGGCGCCGCAGCCTGGTGAGTACAGCACTTGGATGCCCCGCTCACGGTAGCGCTCCAGCACTGGCGCGGCCGGGTGGCCGAAGCGGTTGCGGTAACCCGTCTGGGCCAGCGCAAGACGGGGCTGCACGGCGTCCAGAAAGCCGGCAGTGGACGATGTTTTGCTGCCGTGGTGCGGCACCAGCAAAAAATCAGCCCGCAGGGTGGCGCTGTTCATCAGCATCTTCTCTTGCGCCGCTTCGATGTCGCCCACCAACAAAGCATGGACACGGCGCTGCGGCCGGCCAGCCGAAATGCGCAGCACGCAACTCATGGCGTTGGGCTTGAGCCGACCCTCGTAATCGGCAGGGCCTGGATGCAGAATTTCAAAATCAACACCGTCCCATTGCCAGCGCTGGCCGGCCAGGCAGCGTTGGCCCGGTCGACGTTGTTGCAGCTCATGCGTGTCCTCGATAGAGCTGAGCAGCTTTGCTTGCGGCTGCATGGCCAACACGGCAGCCGCGCCACCCACATGATCGGTATCCCTGTGACTCAGCACCAACGTATCAAGCTTTTCGCCCAGGGCCCGCAGCAGCGGCACCAGCACGCGGTGACCGGCATCGCTCTCACGGGAATAGCGCGGCCCGGCGTCATACAGCAAGGCATGGCCGGCAGTACGCACCAGCACCGCGTTGCCCTGCCCGATGTCGGCCGCCAGTAACTCGAACTCGCCCACAGCCGGCCGCAGCGGCTGCCACAAAAGCACCGGCAGCAGCAGCGGCACGCCCAGCACACGCCAGTGCCAGGGTAAGCGCATGACCAGCAGCAAGCCACCGGCCACACCCGCCAGCGCGCACCACAGGGGCACCGACGCCTGGCTGATGGTGGCCATGGGCCAGGCCGCCAGCACTTGCAAACAACTCATCAGCAAGCCGGTCAGCCAGGCCGACGCACTCCACAAGGGCGGCATGATCACACCCAGCAAAGCCAGCGGCGTGACCAGCAGCGTGACCCAGGGAATCGCCAGCGCATTGGCCAGCAAGCCGACCACAGAGACCTGGTTGAACAAGAGCAAGCTCATGGGCGTCAGCGCCAGGGTGATGACCCATTGCTCGCGCAGCATGCCCACCAGCCGGCCCGTGGCGCTGCGCCACCAGGGTCGCTGCAACGCAACCTCGTCAAGGGCATGCGCACCGCCATCAGACGCCTCGGGGTTGGCGGCAAACAAAATGCCCACAGCCACAAACGACAACCAGAAGCCTGCTTGCAACAAAGCCCAAGGATCAAAAGCAACAACCACCGCCATGGCCAGCAGCCAGACATGTGGCCAGGCCCATTGCCGCCCGCTCTGGCGCAAGGCCACCACCACGGCCAGCATCCACACCGTGCGCTGCGCCGGCAAGCCCCAACCCGAAAAAGCTGCATACGCCACCGCCAGCATCAGGCCACCCCAGGCCGCCACGCTGCTGGCGGGGCAGGCCAAACACAGCGCCGGCGTCAGTCGGGCCGAGCCACGCCACAGCGCGCCCAGCAGGCGCGAAGCCAGCCAGGCAAACAGCGTGATGTGCAAGCCGGAAATGCTGATCAGGTGCGCCACGCCCGTGGCCCGGAAAACATCCCAGTCACTGCGCTCAATGGCGGCCTGGTCGCCCATCACCAGCGCGGCCAACACGCCGGCCAGTTGGCGGTCGGCCACGCGTTCAAAAATAGCTTCGCGCACGCTCTGGCGAGCCCGCTCTATGCCGTGCGTGAAAACCGTCCAGGCCGGCGCAACCAGCTTTTGTGGTGGCGTGTCACGCAGCCCGGCGCGCACATAGCCGCTCGCCTGCACGCCCTGCTCCCAAAGCCGCAGCTCATAGTCAAAGCCATGCGGGTTGCTGTTGCCGTGCGGCGCCTTCAGCCGCACCGTCATCTGCCAGCGCTCGCCTGCGCGCATGGGCTGCGGCAGGCGTTGCAGTTGCAGCAGAGTCTCGGCGCGGTCGGCCATGTCTTCCGGCGTGTCTGCAGCCGTCACAACAACAGCCTGGGGCCGCGGCCCCATGAAAAAGCCCGAATACCAACCCAGCTCAATGAGCGGCGGCAAGCGCACGGCTTGGCCTTCCAGCTGCGCAAACTCGACCCGTAATTTAAAGCGCAGCGCGTCTTCACCAGCCTGCGGCATGGCCGCCACTGTGCCTACGATGTGCAGGTCACGCCCCTCCAGCGCCGGATTCAGTGCCTGCGCCTGAAAGTCCACCGCACGCCAACCTGTTGCGCCAAAGCCTGCCGCCAGCCCCGCCAGCAGCAAGGAGGCCATGCGCATCCAGACACCCGCGCCAGCCCTGAGCGGAACACGGCGCGAAACGCCGAACAAACCCAAGGCCAGTAACAGCACGGCTGCAGCCAGGCAGCCCTGGTAGATCGACACCGCTGACAGACTGGCCTGCTGCAACTGCAAGGCCGTGCCCAGCACCCCACCCGCCAGCAGCCCGGTTGGCGCTGTCCCTGGGTGCATAGAAATTGAAGGCTGTGGCAAGAGCAGTCTTTCAGAAATTATTCATTCTGATTTGCTCAGCAAAGACTGACAAGGCCGTGCGCACTTGCGGCGCCGTATCTCATCTATAGTGGTACCGCCGCATCAATTTGCGAAACCAACACAACAAGGAAAAACATGACAAACAGCAGCTCTGCCGCCATTTACGCCAAGCTCCAAGCCCTGGGCATTGAGTTACCCCCGGTGGCTACGCCCGCCGCCGCCTACATGCCCTTTGTGCAAACGGGCAACTTGATTTTTTTAAGCGGCCACATCGCCAAAAAAGACGGCAAACCCTGGCTGGGCCAGTTCGGCAAAAACATGACAACCGACCAAGGCAAGCTGGCTGCCCGCGCCGTTGCCATTGACCTGCTGGGCACGCTGCACGCCGCGCTGGCCGTGAACGGCAAAGACCTGGGTCACGTCAAGCGCATCGTCAAGCTCATGAGCTTGGTCAACTCGACCGGCGACTTCACCGAGCAACACCTGGTGACCAACGGCGCCAGCGAACTCATCGGTGAATTATTCGGCAGCGCCGGCGCACACGCACGCAGTGCTTTTGGTGTGGCGCAGATTCCGTTTGGCGCCTGCGTTGAAATTGAAATGATCGCCGAAGTCAGCTGAGCCAGGCCGGCACAGTCGCCAATGCAAAAAGGCTTCAGAACCTGCGCTCTGAAGCCTTTTGAGTTTGTCTCAGCGCAAGGCTGAGACCGGGTTAACGCAGGGCTTAGTAGCCGCCGCGGCCACCGCCGCCGCCGCCACCGTAGCCGCCACCGCCGGAGCGATCGCCGCCACCACCACCGTAGCCGCCGCCACCGCCACCACCGCCGCCGAAACCACCGCTACGTGGAGGACGAGCCTCCATCGGACGGGCTTCGTTGACTGTGATGCTACGGCCACCCAATGACTGACCGTTCATGCCGGCGATTGCGGCTTGAGCTTCAGCATCGTTGCCCATCTCGACAAAACCAAAGCCTTTGGAGCGACCGGTGTCGCGTTCCATCATGACTTTGGCGCTGGAGACAGAACCGTATTGGCTAAAAGACTGTTGCAGATCTTCGTCACGCACCGTGTATGGCAGGTTGCCGACGTAAAGTTTATTGCCCATGGGGACTCCTCAAAAATACATATAACAAAAGCGATTGGGTCCCGAAAGCACAACAAACTTTAAGAGTACCGCCGTAGCGCGCGAAACTGACCGATCACCAAAATTGTGCAAATATTTTGGTATTTGCACAACGGCATTATGCGCTAACTGGCAGGCTGTAACCAAGAACTGCTAGTAGACAGCGTTTTGACCCTTTTTACCAACAAGTGGCCGATAACCAGGAAGCTTAGGGCGAATGGGTTTAGGCTTCGCTTCGTGACATTCACATGACTTAAAGTCATCAAAAATTAACCATAAGGTGCTAATTTTCGGGTTTGGATTTTATAATTTCATCCACCCCAAACCTTCGTCATTCAACGTAGATGAAAACGACACCCCTCAAACCATCCGTAACAAACATGCCCGACAACGGGCAAACGCGGGTGCTCTTCAAGCAATACGAACTTTTCGGGCCAGGCTCACGGGCCCTGGCGCCCAAGAGCATCGATCGACAAGCCAAAGCTGACTCCATCCCCCGCACCATCAGCGCACACGGCAAGGCAGACTCACAGCTGCGCGAGAAAACCCAAACCGGCGAATAACAGCGCCTTGGGGACACCTTCACAAAGCCGGTTTTAAAAGCACAGCCGGTCTGTGGGGTGATGGCACCAACAGATAGATAATTCAGTCATGACTAATACATTTGAATTTGGTGAAAATCACACAGGCTATCCTGTTCGCGTCTTGAACGAGCGTGAGGCTCGGGGTGCGGCAGGCATCATGCTCGTGCTTGCCATCGTTGCATTCAGCAACGCATGGTTCAAAGGCGATTTCATGCCCACGAAATTCACTGTCGTGGCGTTTTTCGTTGACTTCTTCATCCGGGTCGTCATCAACCCCCGCTACGCCCCTACGCTCATCATGGCGCGGTGGATGGTCAACAACCAGACTGCTGAGTACGTGGGCGCGCCACAAAAGCGCTTTGCCTGGGGGATGGGACTGGGCTTGGCATCATTGATGATGTTCCTGGTCGTACTCCAAGATGTGCGCGGGCCCATCAATATGATCATTTGCCTCATCTGCCTCACGCTGCTGTTTTTAGAGACTTCATTTGGCATCTGCATCGGCTGCAAGTTGTACAACGTGTTCAACAAAGAAAAAGCGCAACTCTGTCCGGGTAATGTCTGTGCGATCCAAAACCGTGAGCCCATCCAGATGGTGTCGCGCACACAAGCGCTGATTGCTGCGGTCTATGTGGCAATGCTGCTTGCCTTGTTACCCACCCTTCGCGCCGCAACACCACCGCGGGTCAACACCAGCCAGGCGCCAGAAGAGCGCTGCCGTGTTCCCGAGTTCGCCAAGAAAATGGGACATGAAGAGAAGTGGAAGCTGCATAACGGTTGCTGACAGACTATTCCCTCCCCGATCACTCACTCCACCCGCACCACCCCAGTAGGCTTGAACCCCAAATCCGCCACCTTGCCTTTTTTGGCCCGCGCTGTGCGGGCGTTGTTCAGGCTGCGGATTTCCAGCGTTTCTTCGCGCTCTTTGGCGCCGCGGCCGATGCCGGCGATCTTGATGCTGCGGGTGTAGGCGGCGGCACCGGCCAGCTGGTCTTTGGCTTCGAGGTCGATGAGCATCAAGCCCCGGCCGCCTTTTTCCATCAGCTTGAGTTCGTCGATTTCGAACGTCAAGATGCGGCCGCCCGTGGAGGCGCAGGCCACGTGGGTGGCCTCTGGCAGCGGCTGCGCACCCGAGGTACCTGCGGCGTGTGAGGGCCGGCACAGGGTTTCACCTTCGCCCAGGGTGATGAAGGCTTTGCCGCTTTTATTGCGCGAGACCATGTTGTCCACACTCGCCAAAAAGCCGTAGCCGCCCGAGCTGGCCAGCAGCAGCTGGGCTGCGGCGGGGCCGGCGAAGTAATGCGCCACTTGCGTGCCGGCTTCCAGGTCGATGAGCGTGGTGACGGGCTGGCCGTCGCCGCGTGCGCCGGGCAGCGCGGCCACGGGCACCGAGTAAACGCGGCCCTTGCTGCCAAACACCAGCAGCGTGTCCACGGTGCGGCATTCAAATGCGGCGTACAGGCCGTCGCCGGCCTTGAAGGCGAAGCTGGCGGCGTCGTGGCCCTGGCCGTTGCGCGAGCGCACCCAGCCTTTGTCGCTGACCACCACGGTCACCGGTTCGTCAACCACTTTGACTTCGAGCACGGCT
>JBIKHX010000120.1:0-6365 GCA_044361945.1 Polaromonas sp.
GGCTTCGATCACCAGGCCTTTGGCCAGCGCATCGACCGGGGCGCGCAATTCGAGCACCTCGGCTTGCAGCAGCACTTGTTCAAGAAGGGCATCAATACCGGCACCGGTGCGGGCTGAGACGCCAACGAATGGCACGTCGCCACCGAACTCTTCCGGAATGACTTCTTCCGTGACCAACTCACCCTTGACGCGGTCAAGGTTGGCATCAGGCTTGTCGATCTTGTTGATCGCCACCACGATGGGAACACCGGCAGCCTTGGCGTGCTTGATGGCTTCACGGGTTTGCGGCATCACACCGTCGTCCGCTGCGACCACCAGAATCACGATGTCAGTGGCTTGAGCACCACGAGCACGCATGGCCGTGAAGGCCTCGTGACCCGGAGTGTCCAGGAAGGACACCATACCGCGTGGTGTTTCCACGTGGTAAGCGCCAATGTGCTGGGTGATACCACCGGCTTCACCGGCCGCCACTTTGGCGGTGCGGATGTAGTCAAGCAGCGAGGTTTTACCATGGTCAACGTGACCCATGACAGTGACCACCGGTGCGCGAGGCAAGGCTTCGGCCTGCTGGCCCTGCACGTCCTCGTCGGTGAATGCTTCAGGATCGTCCAGCGCTGCTGTGACTGCCTTGTGACCCATTTCTTCCACCACGATCATGGCGGTGTCCTGGTCCAGGGGCTGGTTGATGGTGACCATCTGACCGAGCTTCATCAGGTGCTTGATCACCTCGGAGGACTTCACGCTCATTTTGTGTGAGAGCTCGGAGACCGTGATGGTCTCAGGCACGTGCACTTCGATGACTTTGAACTCGGACGGCGCAACAAAGTTGGAATCAGGACGCGCATCGCGGTCACCGGAACGACGGCCACGCGGGCCTGCACGCCAGTTGCCACGGCCCGGCACAGCAGCAGCACCACGGGTCTTGATCTCTTTTTTCTTGGCAGCGTCGTCCTTCCATGTCGAAGACAGGTTTTCAGACTTGATTTCTTTCTTGCCGGCAGCAGCGCCCGCAGCCGCGGGGGCGCCGGGTTTGGTCGCGCCTGGCACCACGGCCGGTTTGTGCAGCGTGCCCTTGATGGCGAGTTTAGGATCCACATGCGGCACCAGAACGCGCTTGGGCGCGCTCATCATGGCGCGAATGCCCGCAGCTTCAGCTTCAGCGCGTTTGCGGCGGTCTTGCAGGTCTTGCTCTTTGAGGGCATCGGCCTGGAATTCAGCGGTGGCTTTGGCCTTGACGGCAGCCTGGGCTGCGCTGACCTCGGCATCTTTGGCCGATTGCACAGCGGCGGCAGCTTCAGTGGCAGCCGTCGTAGCGGCGGATGCTGCCGCGTTGACTTCCAGCTTGTCCGGGAACACCCGTGAACCGATGACTGGTTTGGGGCTGGTTTTACCGACTTTGGGTGCGGCTTCTGCAGCTTGCGCCAACGTGGCGGCCTGGACTGCTTTTTCGGCATCGGCCAGGGCTTGCGCGCGTGCTGCTTCTTCGCTGTCTTTGGCTTCGCGAAGGCGACGCTTCTCGGCCATCTCGTCTTCCTGACGGCGCAGCAGTTCAGCACTGCGACTGGCTTCTTCTTCGCGGCGGATCAGTTCGGCGTTTTCTTCTGCAGAAACTTGCGGCTCAGCCTGAGCAAGGGCCTCTTCGGGGACTGCTTCGGAGCCTTCGTCACGCTTGACGAAAGTACGTTTTTTGCGCACTTCCACCTGAATCGTGCGCGCCCGGCCGGTGGAGTCAGCCTGCTTGATTTCAGTGGTGGACTTCTTGACCAGGGTGATTTTTTTGCGCTCAGTGCTGGCAGTGCCATGGCTGGATTGCAAATAGCTCAGGAGTTTTTGCTTGTCCGACTCGGACAATTTGTCGTCAGCTTGCGCTTTGGCGACACCCGCGCTGGTCAATTGCTCGATCAGCGTTGCGGTGGGTTTATTGAGTTCAGCTGCGAATTCAGCGACGGTGGTGGTACTGGACATAATTGGGTTTCCGTGCGGCCTCCATGATCATTGCTCTTGAGCAGCAGGCACGTCATCGGTAAACCAATGTGCGCGTGCGGTCATGATCAGGGCCTTGGCGTCGTCCGTGGACTGGCCAGTGATATCGGTAAGTTCGTCAACCGCCAGATCGGCCAGGTCGTCGCGGGTGTGAACACCCGATTCGCTCAGCTTGGCAATCAATTCAGGCGTCAGGCCGTCGATGTCACGCAGGTTCTGCGAAACTTCTTCAACGTCTTCTTCCTTGGCGATTTCCATCGTCAGCAAAGCGTCTTTGGCGCGCGTGCGCAACTCATTGACCGTGTCTTCGTCAAAGGATTCGATTTCGAGCATTTCCTGGATGGGCACGTAAGCCACTTCCTCGAGGCTGGTGAAGCCTTCGGAGATCAGGATGTCGGCGATTTCCTCGTCCACGTCGAGTTTTTCCATGAACAGCTTGCGGCCGGAATCCATCTCGTTGGCTTGCTTTTGCGCAGACTCTGCAGCATCAAGAATATTGATTTTCCAGCCTGTGAGCTCAGAGGCTAGGCGCACGTTTTGGCCACCGCGGCCGATCGCTATCGCCAGGTTTTCTTCGTCAACCACCACGTCCATGGCGTGTCGCTCTTCGTCCACCACGATGGAAGACACGTTGGCCGGGGCCAATGCGCCAATGACAAACTGAGCAGGGTCTTCGCTCCACAACACAATGTCCACACGCTCGCCGGCGAGTTCATTGGTGACGCCGTTGACGCGGGTACCGCGCACGCCTACGCAAGTGCCGATCGGGTCCACGCGTTTGTCATGCGAGAGCACGGCAATCTTGGCGCGGGAGCCGGGGTCACGGGCGCAGGATTTGATCTCCAGCAGGCCTTGCTCGATCTCGGGGACTTCCTGGCGGAACAACTCGATCATGAACTCGGGCGAGGTGCGCGAGAGGATGATGGGCGCACCGCGCAAAGTGGTGTCAACTTCCATGATCATGGCGCGTACACGGTCACCAGAGCGAAGGTTTTCTTTAGGGATCATGTCGCTGCGACGCAGGCGGCCTTCAACGCGACCGGATTCGACAATGATGTCGCCCTTGTCCATGCGCTTGATGGTGCCAACAAAAATTTTGTCGCCGCGCGCCATGAATTCGCTCAGCAGCATTTCGCGCTCAGCATCACGGATTTTTTGCAAAATCACTTGCTTTGCCGCTTGTGCGCCGATGCGGCCGATGGGCAGGCTTTCAATCGGTTTTTCGATGTAGTCACCTTCTTCGATGTCGGCGAGTTCTTCCCGGGCATCCGTCAGCAGCTCTTCGCCTTCGGGGTTTTGCAGGCCGGCTTCGTCGGGAACAACAAGCCAGCGGCGGAAAGTTTCGTAAACGCCACTGTCGCGGTCCACGGCAACGCGGATGTCCACGCCTTCGGGGTAAACCTTTTTGGTGGCAGACGCGAGCGCAAGCTCGACGGCACCAAAAACAAGGTCACGTTCGACATTTTTCTCACGCGATATAGCATCAACCAACATCAACAGTTCGCGATTCATTTCACAAGCCTGCCTTTCTCTAAATTCTCAGTCTGTTTATCTACAGTCGGGGCGCCTTTGGGGCGGCGTCCCTTGAAGTCCACCACGGGCGCCAAACGCGCCTGGGCAATCTCATCCAGCGTAAAACCCATTGCCTGCAAGGGCGCAGGCACTTTGTGCTTGCTTACTTTCTGGCCTGGTTTAACGGCAGGCTCTTCTGTCCACACGATCTGCCAGCCACCCGTCACGCCCTCTAGCGTGCCGCGGAATTTTTTCCGGCTGGCAGAAATCCCGGTTCCTGCACTGGCGGCTAAGCCAATCGGCGCTTTCAAGGTCAAGTCAATCAACTCGCCCGTGAAACGCTCAAAATCCTGTTCGGTCCGCAGCGGTCTGTCAATTCCTGGCGAGCTGACCTCGAGCCGGGAATACGCCGCACCTTCAACTTCCAGCACGAACTGGAGCTGGCGGGTCACTTTTTCACAATCTTCAGCGTTGATGAATTGCTCGGCGCCAGCCACGTAGGGCATGTCAATCGTTACCCGCAGCAAACCGCCGCTGGTGCGCTCAATGTCTACCAGCGCGTATCCCAGCCCGGTAACGGTTTGACTGATCGTGTCGTTTAAAGCCATTCAGTGTCAAAAATGCATCCGCAATGCAAAAACAAACGCCCAAAAAAAATGGGCGGTGAAAACCCGCCCATTTGGTCGTGAATCGCATATTGTAGCGCCCTCACAGGCTCGCTGCAAGCCAAATCAGAGTGCAATTTGTGTATTTGAGGGGGACTTAAGCCGGCGCGTCAGCTCAGCTGACCCACCAAAAGTTGTGTGTAGGGGTGTTGCGGAGCAGCTAAAACCTGTGCCGCCGGCCCGGATTCCAGTATTTCGCCGCCTTTCATGACCAGTATCTGATGGGCCATTGCCCGGATCACGGCCACGTCGTGGGTTATGAGCAAGTAACTCAGGCCGCGCTCGCGTTGCAGCCTTTGCAGCAGCTGGAGCACCTGTTTTTGAACTGTCACGTCCAAGGCGCTGGTCGGCTCGTCAAGCACCAGCATGTCAGGCTCGACCATCAGCGCCCGGGCAATTGCCAAGCGCTGGCGCTGACCGCCTGAAAATTCATGCGGGTAGCGCTGCAAGAGGCGAGGAAACTGCGCCTGGCTCATGCCCACATCGGCCAGGGCTTGCACCACCCGCAACTGGCGCTGGGCCACAGACAGGCCAGGCTGATGCACACGCAACCCTTCACCGACTATTTCTTCAACTGTCATTCGTGGGGACAACGAAGAAAAAGGATCTTGAAATACCACCTGCACAGAGCGCCGTAAGGCTTTGTTGGCGGCCACATCGGCGCTCCAAGCCCGACCCGACAAACGCAGCTCGCCCTTGGAAGGGTGCAGCCCGAGCAAGGCCAGCGCCAGCGTGGATTTACCTGAGCCCGACTCGCCCACCACGCCCAGAGTCTGGCCTTTGGGCAGACTGAAACTGGCACCCTGCACCGCCACAAATTCACCTTGCTTGAACCAGCCCTTGAGCCCCGGCAACTTGACCGGGTAGCTCACGACGAGTTCTCTGGCCTGCGCAACAGGCGGGCCATCGCCAGCCGGCGGGTTTTCAATCACATCGCGCACCGGCTCGCTGTCCATCAGCTTGCGCGTGTAGGGGTGTTGCGGGTTGGCAAATACATCGGCCACCTTGCCCTGCTCGACGATCAGGCCGTTTTCCATCACTGCGATGCGGTCGGCAAAGTGGCGTACCAGGTTCAGGTCATGCGTGATCAGTAGCACCGCCATGCCGTTTCGCTTTTGAAGCGTAGCCAGCAGCTCCAAAATCTGGACGCGCAGACTGACATCCAGCGCGGTGGTGGGCTCGTCGGCCAGCAGCAGGCGCGGCTGGCAGGCCAGGGCCATGGCGATCATGGCGCGCTGGCGCTGACCGCCTGAGAGCTGGTGCGGATAAGCCCGAGCCCGGCGCTCAGGTTCGGGGATGCCGGTGTCAGCCAACAAGCCCACGGCCGCGTCCTGAGCCTGTGCCGGGCTGAGCCCCTGCTTGAGTTGCAGAACTTCTGCTATTTGCTCGCCCACGCTGAACAGCGGGTTCAGGGCCGTCATCGGCTCCTGGAAAATCATGGCGATGTCACGTCCGCGAATGCCGCGCAAATCCCGTTCACTCAGCGCCAGCAAGTCCTGGGCTGGTGTGCCTTGCGGCTCGTCGGGCCCAGCCGCAAAAAAAGCCTGCCCGGAGGTTCGGGCGCCCTGCACCAGGCCCAGCAAGCTCAGGGCAGTGACAGTTTTACCCGAACCTGACTCACCCACCAGGGCCAATTTCTCGCCGGCAGCCACAGAAAAATCAATGCCGCAGACCACTTCTTTACCGGCAAAAGAAACGCGCAGGTTTTGCACTTGCAAAAGAGGCACAGAACTCATTCTTGTGACTTTCGGGGGTCCAGTGCGTCGCGCAAGGCGTCGCCCATGAAAGTCAGCAAAAGCAGCGTGGTGACCAGGACCACGAAAGTCGACAGCGATATCCACCAGGCATCAATGCTGTTTTTGCCTTGCGAGAGCAACTCCCCCAAAGAAGGCGTGCCGGGCGGCACACCCAGGCCCAAAAAGTCCAGAGAGGTCAGCGCCAAAATGGCTGCGCTCATGCGAAAGGGTAAAAAAGTGACCACGGGGGTCATGCTGTTGGGGAGCACATGACGCGTGATGATTTGCCAGCTGCTCAAGCCCATGGCCCGCGCAGCGCGCACATAGTCCAGTTGGCGGTTGCGTAAAAACTCAGCCCGCACATAGTCAGACAGGCCCAGCCAGCCGAACAGGCTGAGCAAAACCAGCAGCAAAGAGATGCTGGGCGCAAAAACTGCGCTGAAAATTATCAAGAGGTAAAGCTCGGGCA
>JBIKHX010000121.1:0-6353 GCA_044361945.1 Polaromonas sp.
GATGCGCAACTCGCCAGGCTTGAAACCATCGAGGTTGAGCACGGGCACGGTGCCGCCGATGATGGCGGGGAATTGGACCATACCGTCCTTGTCCAGATCGGCGCCGGGCACAGGTGCGTCGGTAGCGCCGAAAGTCACGGTCTTGGCGCGGATTTGCTTGATGCCACCGGACGAACCGATGGACTGGTAGTTCATGCCGGTGCCGGTAGCGGCTTTGTAGCCTTCAGCCCATTTGGCATAGATAGGAAAAGGGAAGGTCGCGCCGGCGCCGGTGATGTCGGCTGCCATTGCCGAACCCATGGCGATGCAGGTGAAGACGGTTGCGGCAACCGTTTTGAGCAATGTGCGTTTGATGATCATAAAAGTCCTCGTTGCGGTAGTGAAAAAGACACTCTGGACTTTAGGTTGGCAACATGACATTTGTGTGACAAACGGATCTTGTCATATTTTCCAGTGCCGTGGGGGCGAGCTGGCTGGTCTCCCCCCGCGGCCCATCTTTTCAGGGACTTTTGGCGGTATCCCGGGGAGCTCTCATGGCTCGCCACAAAAGGGCCAAAAAGCTCAGTGCCACAGCCGCCAGGGCCAGCGTCGCAGCTGACCAGAAGCTGCCCGGAACGGGCGCCGCCGGCAGGCTGGCGCTGCCGCCATAGGCCAGGAAATAGCCGCCGGCCAAGCCCAGACCCCACAGCAGGACCCCGTAGATCAGCAGGGGCACGAGGGTGATGCGGTAGCAGCGCAGCAAAAAAGCGCACAGCGCCTGCACTGAGTCGGCCATGTGGTAGAGCGCCACCCAGCCCAGCAAAGAGGACGCCGCTAGCACCACTTCAGGGTTGCGTGAAAACCAGGCCGGGATTTGCAGGCTGAGAAGCCACAGCAAAAGTGCCAAAGCCGTGGCGCTGAGTCCTGACAGCCCCAGTGACATGCCGACAACGCGTCGTGCCAGCGCCGGCTCGCCGGC
Organism: Polaromonas sp.; assembly: GCA_044361945.1. Taxonomy (GTDB): domain Bacteria; phylum Pseudomonadota; class Gammaproteobacteria; order Burkholderiales; family Burkholderiaceae_C; genus Polaromonas. Next base: position 959 of record JBIKHX010000121.1, read on the forward strand.
GCCTATCCAGTAAGACACGCGGGCGCTGCTGGCAATAGCCAAAGACAGCGGAACCATGTAAAGCAGCGCAGCCAGGCTGGCGGCAATCTGGTGGCTGGCTGCAGCTACCGTGCCCTGCCGTGCAATGAAAAGCGCCATCAGTGTGAAGGAGGTCACCTCGATCATGTAGGACATACCGGCCGGCAGGCCCAGTCTTGCGAAGCTGGCAATCTGCCGCCAGTCGGGCTTTTCCATGGGGGCCCAGATCCGGTAAGGCCGGTAAATCGGGTTGCTGCGCAAGAGCAGCACTGCCATCAACAGCAAGAAATAGTTGACTACCAGCGTGGCCCATGCGCAACCCACAGCACCCTGGGGCGCCAGGCCTGCACCGCCGGCAACAAACCAGATCGACAGAGGAATTTTCACGGCGAGCGCAGCGACTTGCAGCCAGGTGACCAGCACCGGTTTACCCAATGCCTGGTTGAGCGTGCTGAACTGCCGAAACAAAAGAGAGGGCGCAAACGCCAGAGCCAGCACAGCCAAATAAGCGCGCACCTCAGCTTGCATGTCTGGCGGTATGTCGGCCCACTGCAGCAAGGGGCCGGGCAGCAGCAACACGGCCATGCCGGCACAACTCAAAAGCGCGCTGAGGTAGAGGCTCTGGCGGATGGACTGGCCCAGCGCATGGTGCTGTTGGGCGCCGCGCATCTGCGCCCAGATGGGCAAAAGCGCTTGAATCACGCCGATCAAACCGACATAAACACTGATGTAAATGGCCGAGCCAACCGACAGCGCAGCCAGCGCCGTGTCACTGTAGCGACCGGCAATCACGGTGTCTGCCACCCCGAAGGCCATCACTGCCAGTTGCCCTAGCAGCACGGTGCCGGCATGGCGCAAGATGAGATGAAGTTCTTTCACGCGCCAGGTATCAGGCGGCGAAACACCACCACGTTTTCGCTGCGGTCCATGGGCCGTCGAACCATGATCAAGCGCTGCCATTCGTCTTCAGGGTGGTTCTGTTTCATCGCGGCCAGGGAGCCGCTGTCAACCACCATGTACGGGCAGTTCTGGCTCTGTGCGACTGGCCGTAAATCAAGCTTGCTGTGGTAGCGCAGCGCTGCGATCTGGGCGGAGTTCAAGCCCAGCACCGAGACGCAGGTGTGCCGATTAACTTGTCTGGCGACTTGCTGGGCCATCGGCAGATAGCTGCGCGCATAGTCCAGCACCGGCAGCCATAAAGTCATCAACAGCAGCCAGCACAGCGTGGTGCCCCCGGCCGGTAGGATCAAAGATTTCCAGATGGCAGCACGTTGTTGGCCGGTACGCCATTTCACCAGCCAAGCCCAAGCCAGGGTGCCGGCCAGTGCCAGCACAAAGGCCAGCGCCGAAAAGCTAGGCTCAAAGCCGGGGGCCAGCTTGGCCACATTGTTCGCCATGGGCCGGGGGACACCGGTTTGCATGGCCACCCAAATCAGCCAGATGATGATTGCGCACGAGGTGAAAAAAAGCAGTGTGAACCAATCGATCAGCGAAGCCACGCTGCGCCTGAGCGTGGGCAGCGCAAAGGCCGCCAGCGCCGCCAGCGGTGGCAGGCCCAGCAGCAAGGCGCGCTCAAATGCGCTGGTCAGAACTGTGGTGCCTATGGCGACAGCAACAAACAAAAGGGGTAGCGCCACGTGGCGGCTGGCGAGTTGAAGGCGCCAGCGGTACAAGGTCCACAAAGCCAGTGGCCATGCTGGCCAGGGGAACCATAAAAACAAGCGCAAAATCCGGCCCCACTCCGTGATGGCCCGGTTGGGGTTCAGGGCATTGAAGTTAATGCGCCAGGCCCACTGGTCCAGCGCGTAAGCCAGGGCAGCCGCACCGGCGGTGGCCAGGGTGATCAAAAGCATCCAGCCCCGGGTGTCTGCCTGCACGCCCTGGCTGCTTGGCGGATGGTCTTCGGTCACACCGCCCCAGCGGCTGTGAGACCACTCCACCACAACGCAGCCCAGCCCCAGCAAGCTGGCCACAGCCGGAGCGCCGCTTAGCGATAGCCCCACAATCCCGGTGACAAAGGCGGATGCCGGTCCCAGCACCCGCCAGGGGCTGCGGTAAGGACTGGCTGCCACGCTGTAAAACATCAGCGTGGCAAAGCTGAGTTGGGCCATGCCGGCAGTTGTTTCGTGCGACAACTGCGCCAGTCCCAGACAAGCCAGCAGCGCCAACAGGCCGGCGTCCGCGATGGCTCTGGCGTAGTCCGTGGGTTTGGCTTCGCCGCCAAAGGCAAAGGCCACGGGTTGGGCTTGCGGACTGCGTGTGAGGTAGTAAACCGCGTACCAGGTTCCCAGGAGCGTCAATGCCAGCAGCAACACATAGGGCAGGCGTGCGGCCAGGGCCGGGTCTAGAAAAGGCAGCAGCCAGATTGCCGCAGCCCCCAGCCAATAAGGCAACAGCCCGTCAAGGCCCGCGGCTTGACCCATCAGACTGGGTTGCAACCAGCCGCTGCCGGTTTGCGCAAGTTCTTGCATCACGCCAAAAGCTGTGATGTCTGCGCTCTTCCAGGGGCCACGGCCGACAAAGCCTGGCAACACATAGGCCACGCCAAACAACAGCAGCGCAAGGCGCGGCAGCCTGCGAACCGCAGACTGGGCAATGATGGCGGGGGAGGGCAGGTTCAAAGCAAAAGCGGCAGGTCAGAGGTTTCCGGAAGTAAGCCTGAATGATGAGGTGAAAGTGGGCCTGTTGGGCGAAAAAAAAGCAGCCTGAACTTCAGGCTGCTTTTTTATATCGACTCGAAATTCTTCGCAGCTTACTTGGCGGCAGTCTTGCCGAAGCGGTTGCGGAACTTCTCGACACGGCCACCCATGTTGTCCACGGATTTTTGCGTGCCGGTGTAAAACGGGTGTGATTCGCTGGAAGTGTCCAGCTTGTACAAAGGCAATTCGCGGCCGTCGTCCATCTTCACCATTTCTTTGGTGTTGACGCATGAACGCGTGACGAACTTGAAGTTGTTGGACAAGTCCAAAAAGCAAACTTCGCGGTAATTAGGGTGAATGCCGTCTTTCATTTCTCTGTTCCTTGATCGTTGCGGGAGCCATTCAAGCCAGTCCTGGACACTTTCCGCTAAACCATACATTATGCCATGCAAAACTGGCCGGATGGCAGCTCATGGCCGTGCCGAAAAATCGCGATAGGTATCCCACCCAGCCGGGGCCGCGGATCCGGCTAAGCCGGTCCGCAGGCGCAGCGCCCCCTAGGGAGGCTACCCACCTCTTCGCATCATGTCAAAGAACTCGTGGTTGTTCTTGGTGGCTTTCATGTTTTTCAGCATGAGTTCCATCGACTCGATCTCGTCCATGTTGTACATGAACTGACGCAGGATGCGCGACTTTTGCAAAATCTCGGGCGACAGCAACAGCTCTTCCTTGCGGGTGCCGCTGCGGTTCAGGTTGATGGCCGGGAACACGCGCTTTTCGTACAAGCGGCGGTCCAGGTGAATCTCGCAGTTGCCGGTGCCTTTGAATTCCTCAAAGATCACCTCGTCCATGCGGCTGCCGGTGTCGATCAGCGCGGTGCCGATGATGGTCAGGCTGCCGCCTTCTTCAATTTTGCGGGCCGCACCGAAAAAGCGCTTGGGCCGCTGCAGGGCGTTGGCATCCACACCGCCGGTCAGCACCTTGCCGGACGACGGCAAGACATTGTTGTAGGCACGGGCCAGGCGGGTGATCGAGTCGAGCAGAATCACCACGTCCTTGCCGAGTTCGACCAGGCGCTTGGCGCGCTCGATGACCATTTCTGCCACGTGCACGTGGCGCGCGGCCGGCTCGTCAAAGGTCGAAGAGATCACTTCGCCGCGCACGCTGCGCTGCATTTCGGTCACTTCTTCCGGGCGCTCGTCAACCAGCAGCACCATCATCACCGAGTCGGGGTAATTGGCGGTGATCGCGTGGGCGATGTTTTGCATCATCACGGTCTTGCCGGACTTGGGCGGCGCCACCAGCAGGGCGCGCTGGCCTTTGCCGATCGGGGCAATGATGTCGATGATCCGGCTGGTCAGGTTTTCTTCACCCTTCATCTCGCGTTCGAGCTTGTACTGCTCGCGCGGGAACAGCGGGGTCAAGTTCTCGAACATCACCTTGTGCTTGTTATCTTCAGGCGCGCCGTCGTTGATCTTGTCGAGCTTGTTCAGCGCAAAGTAGCGTTCGCCGTCTTTGGGTGTGCGCACCTCGCCTTCGATCATGTCGCCGGTGTGCAGGTTAAAGCGGCGGATCTGGCTGGGGCTGATGTAGATGTCGTCGGTTGAAGCGGTGTAGCTTGAGTCCGGTGCACGCAAAAAGCCAAAGCCATCGGGGAGCACTTCCAGAACACCGTCGGCGACGATGGTCTCGCCGGTCTTGGCGCGTTTTTTGATGATGGCAAACATCAGCTCCTGCTTGCGCATGCGGCCGACGTTTTCGATCTCAAGCGCTTCGGCTTGCTTGAGGACTTCAGACACATGCAGTGCCTTGAGTTCGTTTAAGTGCATGGAGTTACCTGCGTGGTGGGAGCGCCGTAAGGTGGCGTTCAACTGAAATACGGGGGAGTTTGGAAAGAGGAGCCAGCCGGTGAGGGGCTTTTTTGAGGCTCTTTAGGAGGCTCTAAACCGGTTTGTAAGAACCGGGGTTCGCAGGCTCTGACGGGTAGCCAAGGGCTGCTGGGGGGAATTATGACAGGAAAATCAGGGGGGCCGGTTCAGCCCGCGGCAGGCGCCTGAACGCCTGTCGCAGGGCAGTGTCTTCAGGCCAATTGCTGGTCGATGAAGGCGGTCAGCTGGGCCTTGCTCATCGCGCCCACTTTGGTGGCGGCCAGTTGGCCGTCCTTGAACAGCATCAGGGTCGGGATGCCGCGAATGCCGAATTTGGCCGGCACGTCACGATTTTCATCGACGTTCATCTTGGCAATTTGCAACTTGCCGTCGTAGCCTGCGGCCACTTCGTCGAGAATGGGCGCAATCATTTTGCAAGGGCCGCACCATTCAGCCCAGTAGTCCACCAGCACCGGTGTGGTCGATTTCAGGACATCGGCTTCAAAAGTGGCATCGGTGGTGTGTTTAATCAGATCGCTGGCCATAAAGGCTCCTTGAGAAGTGGTTCAAGATACGGCTAAAGTGGCTGGATTGTGGCAGAAAGCCAGTCTCTTGGTCGGCACCCTCCAGTACAGATTGTTCTATGACCACGATAGCCAGCGCAGCAATTCCCCACATACCCATGTCCCATTTAATCGACGCCGACTGGGCCCGTGTTCTGGGTCAGCTGCGCAGTGAGATCGACAGCCGGGGTCTTCATCCTGCCGCTTGTGTGGTGCTGGTGCCCTACGCGCAGCTGATGCATGAGGCCCGCAGCGCCTGGGCAGCGCAGGGCACGGCTTCTTTTGTGCCGCATTTTGAAACCACCAT
>JBIKHX010000122.1:0-6341 GCA_044361945.1 Polaromonas sp.
CATTGACAGCGCCGGCCGGTCCTTCACCGAGCCGGCCGGGTTGTTGCCTTCGAGCTTGCCCAAGACCACGTTACGGCGTTGCCGGTTGTCATCAGCCTGTAGGCGTTGCAATGCCACCAAAGGTGTTTTGCCAACGGCGTCTTCAAGAGTCGGGTAATTCATAGACTGCACTGTGCCATAATTTGCGGCTTCGCATCCGTTGCCCGGGTGGTGAAATTGGTAGACGCAGGGGACTCAAAATCCCCCGCCGCGAGGCGTGCCGGTTCGATTCCGGCCCCGGGCACCAGCCAGAGTGGTATCTGGCAGTCTTAGCTCGCAGTGAACCCGCGTGGCATATAGCTACAGCGGGTTTTTTTGTTGTTTCAAGCAGCTTCACTGGGTAGCATGCTTTTTGAGAGCAGGCAGACAAGGGGGAAAGTGCGCCTAAGGGGTGAGCCTGGCGAGGGTTTTCATTAGGATTTACTTAGCCCCCTCTGGCATCTACCATGTCAAGATGTTACCGACACACAACCGCTACGGCTACACGCCAATTCACAAACGCCCTGTTTTTGACTGGCCTGATGGCAAGCGACTGGCGTTTTATATTTGTACCAACATAGAGTACTTTGCGCTCGGCAAGGGTGACGGGGCGCTGGACAACGCCAATCTCACCGCTAAGCAAACCCATCGCAATTTCTCCTGGCGCGACTACGGTTTGCGCGTTGGCATCTGGCGCATGTTCGACATGCTCGACGATCTGGGGCTGCCGGCGGCTCACAACGTCAACAGTTTGATTTACGACTTTCGCCCGGACATCACCGACCGCATCCGCCAGCGCGGTGACGAGGTCGTCGGTCACGGGCGAACCAACTCGGAACACCAGGACAGCCTGTGGGAGCTCGATGAGGCCAGACTGATCAATGACGCCACCGAAGTGATCACCCGCCATGAAGGCACTGCGCCCGGGGGCTGGATGGGGCCGGGGCTGTCTGAGTCCGCTGTGACGCCCGACTTGTTGCAAGAGGCCGGCTATCGCTTCCTGATGGACTGGCCTTGTGATGATCAGCCTTTCTGGATGAAAACCCGCAAAGGGCAGATTTTGTCGCTGCCCTACTCGATTGAAATCAACGACGGCCCTGTGATCGCCCGCAGGCAGCACAGTGCGCGTGAGTTTGCAGACATGATCGTGGACCAGTTCGATGAAATGGTGCGGCAGTGCGAGCACCAGCCCCTGGTCTTCTCGCTGGCTTTGCATCCCTTCATCACCGGGCAGCCGTTTAGGCTGGGGCCGCTGCGCCGGGCGCTGGAGCATTGCATGCAACACCCGCTGAGCGATCGTGTATGGTGGACTCGCCCACGTGACATCGCTGACCACTGTTACCGCATGTCCCCCGGGATGCTCACTGAAGGCTAAGCCAAAGGAAACGAAAAATGGAACCGAGCGACTACGGCCCTTTCCCTTACACACCCATCAACCGGCGGCCCGTTTTGCGTTGGCCCAACGGCGCGAGGCTGGCCTTGTGGGTGATACCGAACATCGAGTTTTTTTCACTCAAACGCCCCATCGCCAGCCATCCCTGGGAAAAACCGCCGGCTGAAACACCGACAGTTCGCCCATGGGGGCAGCGCGATTACGGCAACCGTATCGGCGTCTTCCGTGTCATGGACGTGCTCAAAAAATATGGCGTGCGGGCCACGGCCACCGTCAACGCCGACATCTGTGACCACCATCCGCAAATCCTCGAGGATGCCCTCAAGCTCGATTGGGAACTGATGGGGCACAACCTGACCAACAGCGTGAGGCTGACCGGACTGGCCCCGGAACAAGAGCGCCAGATCATCACGGAGTCGCTGGACAAACTGCAAAAATTCAGTGGTAAGCGCCCACGCGGCTGGCTTGGCGCCGGTTTGGCCGAGACCTGGCAAACGCTGGAAATACTGGCCGAAGCCGGTGTGGATTACGTGTCTGACTGGGTCAACGATGACCAGCCCTACCTGATGGATGCCGGCAAACGCAAACTGACTTACCTGCCCTACTCCTACGAGCTCAACGATTCGCCCCAGTTGTATTACCGGGACCGTGCCATCGATGATTTCGAAAACATGATCAAGCGCCAATTCGATGTTCTGTACCGCGAGGGAGAAGAGTCGGCCCGCGTGATGGCGATCTGTTTGCACCCCTACCTGATTGGCGTGCCGCACCGGATCGGCAGTCTGGACAATGCAATCAAGTACATCTGCAGTCACCCCGATGTGTGGTGCGCTACGGGCAGCGAGATTGTGGACGCTTACCTGGCCTCAGGCTCGACCTTCTGATAGCGCACAGGTCAACCATGAGTCTTGCACCGACCCCTTTGATCGCCGTCACGGCCACCCTGGTGGAGCGGGCATTGCAACTGCGTCGTCAGGACCTGCCTGCAGATGTCGTGACGCTGACGCAACAGTGCCTGAACGATGTACTGGCCGTGAGCATTGCCGGCCACCGCGACGAGCTCCCCCGCCGGCTGCTGGCCGACCTGCAAGACCAGGGCATTGGCAAGTCAGAGGCCACCTTGCTGGGCAGCGGCGAGCGACTGGGCGCGCGGCAGGCGGCATTGGTCAACGGCTGCGCTGCGCATGCGCTGGATTTTGACGACGTCAACCTCTTCATCAACGGTCACCCCTCGGCGGTGCTCGCCCCAGCTCTGCTGGCGCTGGCGGAAACCCTGGACGCCAGCGGCGCTGACTTGTTCATGGCCTTTGTGGCTGCTTACGAGTTCACCTGCCGTGCCGGTGTGATGGTGGAGCCCGGTCACTATGCGCGCGGTTATCACGCCACGGGGTCGGTCGGCGTGCTCGGGGCCGCAGTGGGTTGTGCCCGCTTGCTGGGGCTGGACGCGGTGCGCACCAGCCACGCTGTGGGCATTGCAGCCACCCAGGCTGCCGGCCTGAAGTCGATGTTTGGCACGCCGTGCAAGCCGCTGCATGTGGGCCTGGCCGCGCGCAACGGTCTGGAGGCAGCGCTTTGGGCGTCTCAGGGGCTGGACAGCCGCACTGACGTGCTCGAGTGCGTCCAGGGCTTTGCGCGCACCCTCAGCCCCGACTTTTTCGCCGCCGATGCCGTGGCAGACCCCGGACGCTTTTACATGCGTGACAACCTTTTCAAGTACCACGCCGCCTGCTACGGCACGCACTCGGCCATTGATTGCGCTTTGCAACTCCGGCAGCAACACGCTATGGCGCCCGGCGACATCGAGTCGATAGTGATTCGCGTCGCCACGGTGGCTGACAGCACCTGCAATATCGCCGACCCGCAAACCGCTGCTCAGTCCAAGTTCAGCCTGCGCTATGCCACAGCACTGGCACTGCTGGGTCAGGATACTGCCGACCTGGATAATTTCGGCGAGCGTTGCATCAGCATGCCGCCACTGCAGCGTCTTCGCGCGCTCACCACCGTTCAATTGATGCCCGATTGGGCCACCATGCAAACCGAGGTTGAAGTGAAATGGCGCGGCGGACACGCCATAGCCCGTGCAGACACCGGGCTGCCCGAGACCGACATCGCCCTCCAGGGTCAACGCCTCATGACGAAGTTCGACAGCCTGGTCAGCCCCGTGTTGGGTATTGCGGGCACGCTAGAGTTGGCTGCTGCACTCGATGCTGTGGAAGCGACATCTGTTCGTCAATTAATGGCGCTTTGCCAATCGCAGGGAGTGCAGCCATGAGCGAAACCCAACCGAACGACCTGCGGCAATCGACCGCTGAGCATCTGCGTCTCATGATGAACTGGGCTTTCAGCCCTGCAGCACGGGATATTCCGGTAGCGGCACGCCGTAAGGCGGCCCTGGTTTTGAGTGACAACCTGGCTGCCATCGTCGCTGCCCAGAACGAGCCCGAAGTGGTGCGGGTGCACACCCAGTTGCAGACGGGCGGGGGTGGTTTTTCTATCTTTCGCAGCGGCTTGCCCAAAACCAACCGGATCGATGCGGCACTGGCCAACGGCATCGCGGGCAGCTGGTGCGAACTCGACGAGGGTTACCGCCTGGCACCGTGTCATGCGGGCCTGTACGTGATCCCTGCGCTGCTGGCCGAGGCCGAAGCGGACGCCATGACAGTGGGCGAGCTGATCGATGCTATGGCCCTGAGTTATGAGCTGACAGCCCGCATGGCGCGGGCCTGGATTTTTCCGCAAATGACGTTGCACCCGCATCCGCAAACAGCCGCTATAGGCGGTGCGATGGCGGTGGCGGTTTGCCAACGCTTTGATGCACAAACTGCGTTTGAAGCGATGACCTCAGCTTGCAGCCTCATCACGGTGGGCGGTTACTCGCACGCTGTGCATGGCGCGCTGGTGCGCAACACCTGGGCGGCAGTAGGCACGGTCAATGGCATGCGGGCGGCAGATTGGGCCCGCATGGGCATAGGCGGCATGGCGGATGGGCCGTACTCGGTGTTCACCGAGTTGCTTGGACAACAACCATCACCACTGGCGTTAACCAACGGTTTAGGTCAGGAGTGGGCTGTGGCCAACGGATACCACAAGATACACGCCTGCTGTCAGTCCACGCACTCGGCGGTGGAGGCCACGCTAGACGCTCTGCGTCAATTGCCAGCGGGCACCTCGCACGCCGACATTGAGGAGATTCATCTGGCCACCCACCGCCCGACCATGAGCAACCCGTCACCGCAAACCTCGCTGGCCGGTAAGTTCTCGTTTGACCACGTGCTGGCCACCACCTTGGTCCATGGCCATGCAGGCGCATCAGCCTTTGCGTCCGAGACACTTGCCAACCCGGCCATCGCCCGCTTGCGACAGAAGGTGCATCTGTCCAAGTTTGAGCCGGCCCTGCCCCGCCCGGATGACCGCCCTGCGCGATTGATGTTGCGGCTGAAGGACGGCCGTGAGATTCAGACCGAGTGCCTGAGCGCCAGTGGCGGCCCGGATCGCCCCTTCGAAGCTGAAGTGATACCCCGCAAGATTCAGGACCTGGTGGGGTACAGCCTGCCGCGTCTGGCCGAAAGTCTGTTGCAGCTACCCGACCTGCCTGCTGTATTGCTTGCGCGTCCCTGGCGCGAACTGCTCAGCGCATGACCATGCCAGCCTCTTCACCTAAAGACCTTTGCTTTCTAGGTGCCCGCGCCGCAGCACTCGCCATTGAACAAGGCCAGCTGACAAGCCAGCAACTGGTAGAGGCCCTTTTGGAGCGTATTGCGCAGCGCGAGCCGGTGGTGCGTGCCTGGGCTCATCTTGATGCGCAGGGCGCTATGACCCAGGCCCGGGCACTGGACCGCCAGGGCCGTCCGCATGCACAGGCATGCTTGCACGGCATCCCCGTCGGCTGGAAAGATGTGATCGACTGCAAGGATCTGCCGACCGGTTGCGGCTCGCCTATTTACGCCGGGGCAGTTGCCGGCACAGACGCTGGTTCGGTGGCCATGGCCAGGCGAGCTGGTGCTGTGGTTCTGGGTAAAACAGTCACCACCGAATTCGCCGCGAGCCACCCCGGCGTCACGACCAACCCCCACAACCCCGCGCACACGCCGGGTGGGTCATCGAGCGGATCAGCGGCAGCCGTGGCCGACGGCATGGTGCCGCTGGCGTTGGGCACGCAAACCGGCGGCTCGACCATCCGGCCGGCCAGCTTCTGCGGCGTCGTGGGCTTTAAGCCAAGCTTCGGTTTGATTAACCGCTACGGCGTCAAGCAACTGGCCGACAGTCTGGATACCGTCGGCACTTTCGCCCGTAGCATTGAAGACACCGCACTGCTTGTCGCAGTACTGACCGGGCGCAGCGACTTTGTGCAAATTGATGCCGCCCGACCAGCCCGCGTGACCCTGTGCAAGGGACCCGAGTGGCGTGAGGCCGAACCTGCCACGCTGCAAGCACTGGAAGAAACAGTCACCCTGCTCTCAGCACACGGCGTGAGCGTCAAAGAGATCGTGTTGCCGGAAATCTTTGCGGGCATGACCCCTGCCCACCACACCATCGAATATTTCGAGCTAGCCCGTGCCCTGCAACACGAATACCGGCATCATCGCGCCCTGCTGTCTGATGCCATCGCCTCGCGCATCGAGAAAGGTCTGGCCTGCCCGCCGGCCGACTATGAAGCCGCCCTGGCCTTGCGCGAGCAGTGCAGGCAGCAGCTGGCGCAGCAGGTTTTTGGCGAGGCCGATATCCTGCTCGCGCCTGCTGCACCCGGCGAAGCACCTGCAGGGTTGAACGGAACAGGCAAAGCTGTTTTCAACCGGCTTTGGACCGCACTGGGCCTGCCTGCGCTGAGCCTGCCCGGCTTCAAGGGGCCCGCCGGCCTGCCGGTCGGGGTACAACTGATCGCACGGTCACGGCACGACACCCGCTTGCTGGCCCATGCAGCTTGGCTAGA